>JAHJLU010000677.1 GCA_018821745.1 Myxococcota bacterium
ACAAAGGGGAAGAAGCCGGGGCGAAGACGCACCTGCATCTCCCGCTCAAAGATCGCCTCCAGCAGCTCTTTCATCATGCCGATGAGGATGGAGACGCTCAGGTCTTTGCCGATCATGAGCCCCTCGGTCTGGTGAAAGGTGTGTTCGTGGGAGGCGTCGGTGCGCTCATAGCGGAACACACGACCGGGGAATATGGCCCTGAATGGGGGTTTGAATTCCTGCATAGCCCGGATCTGGCCAGGAGAGGTGTGAGTACGCAGCAGGTTGCCGTTCTTGAGCCAGAAGGTGTCCTGCATGTCCCGCGCGGGGTGATCCTCGGGAATATTGAGGCCGCCGAAGTTGTGCCAGTCGTCTTCCACCTCGTAATAGTCAAGGACCTTGAATCCCATCTGTTCAAAGGTCTTCTCCACCCGCTCCTGGATGATGGTGACAGGGTGGAGGGTCCCCATTTTCATGGAGAGAGGCCGCGCCGGGAGCGTGATGTCAAAATCGTCCTCGGTCATGACCCGGGCGAGGTGCTCCTCTTCAATGGCATCGCGCCTGAGGGTAATGGCCTGCGCCACATCGTTCTTTGCCTGGTTTACCGCCTGGCCAACCAGCTTGCGCTGCTCGGGCTCCACCTGACCCAGGGATTTCAGCAGCGCCGTGACCGCGCCCTTTTTCCCAAGATATTTCACTTCGAGATCTCGAAGAAGCTGCTGGTCGGTACAGGTATTCACCTCACCGAGCGCCTCTTGGAGTAATGACTGAATAGTGTTGAGCATAGTTCTCTCTCCTGAGCTGCCCGCAGAGATCTGACTCCCCGGGGCAAAGGCTTGACTGGCTGGGATTCGCCGCCATGGGCGAACTCGGCGGCCCAAGGGGAAAACAGGCGCGCCAGTCCCGTCACGGCGGATAATGCCAAAAAAGCGTTCAATTGCAAGGGATTTAACCACGGTTCTGCCGCCTTTTTGATCAGCGGCCCATCCACCCTGCCCCGGCAGCGCTGTAGCGCCCCGCCACCCGCTCTCCCCACCCCATTATCTGTCATATCTTTTTCGTGACAGTAATTATTTTGATATCCTATCTTTTTTGGAATGATCGCCCTTCATCTAATTGTCACCCGACTATTCTTGCCTTCCCCCGTTGGCCTGAGCGGGACCTTCTTGACATTGTTCCGGCATTGAAAGTATCCTGACGTGGTATTCAGTTGGGCGAAAAAGGCTTCAGGAACATCGGGGCCTGTCTCCTGGATAGCCTGCGTTGTCGAAGGGCGCGAAAGATCTTCAGCTCACATGGGGAGCGAGGAGGATTCGTGGAAAGGGTGACGGCATGGGAAGCGCGTTGAAATCGAGGAATCAGAGTGTGCGGCTCGAGGCAATGGTCTACCTCATTGGGACGGAGACCCTGGCCACCTTGGCGGCCCTGGCACCCTTTCTGCTGCACCGGCTGTTCAATATTAAAATCGATGAACAGGGTGTGATCAGTCTTGGGCTGACCTGCCTTATCGGTCATGCTTTCGCCGCGTCCTATTTTTTCGCGGTGATCAGCGGAGCTGATGACATGGAGGAGGAAGGCCCTGTCCGCAAGGTGCTGCGCATCTTCGTGTACACAATCTACACCCTCGTTTTACTGGTTGTGAGCGTGGGAATCCTCATGGCCACCGCCCCGGGGTAAGCCTGCGTGAAAATGGGGAGGGGGACGGTGGTGGTTGCGTGAAAAGTGAAATCCCATTACAGTGTGCGGAGCCCTTCCCCCTATTCTTGGAGTGACACCATGAAAATATTCCTGTTTGCGTTCCTCTTTTCCCTCGTGAGCTGCGCCAAATCCCAAAATCAGTGCAAAGCGCCACCCGAGCCACCGGCAGGTAAAAGCCCCGCAATGAACCTCACCGTGACACAAAAAAAGCCTGCGACAGTAAAGAAGACTGCCAAGGAGAGACCCATGGACGCCGCCTCTGTCAAAAAAGTTATAGCCACCCTTTCGGGGAAATACCCCGCCCATGCTGACCGCATCCGGCGAGGAGTTACCCAGATCGCGGCCCTGTGGCGCACGGACAGCGACGGAAACGCCAAGGCATTCGAGAAGTTCTGCACAACCAGTTTTGCCAGTGACGAGAAAGCTCGGGCGGCCCTGTTTGCGAGGCTCGAAAAAAACATGGAGACCCTGAGGGGCCATCACACCCGCATCACCCTGGAACTCAACATGCCGATTCATGTTGAGATGGGCCCCATGCTGCCCATTGACAAACTCTTCGGCGCCTACAGCCCCTCGGCCCACCTGGAGGAAGATCTCTACCGGTCCAAAATCGGCTTCATCGTGGCCCTCAATTTTCCCGCCTACTCCCTCAGGGAGAAGAACACCCTGGGGCCCAAGTGGTCACGCACCCAGTGGGCCTACGCCCGCATGGGTGATCTCTTCACGGAGCGCGTACCCGCAAAGGTGAAGCAGGACATCTCCACGGCCATGACCGAGGCCGATGATTACATCAGCCACTACAATATATTCATGGGCAAGCTCGTGGACGACGCGTTCAAGAGCTTCTTCCCCGAGAAGATGAAGCTCATCACCCACTGGAACCTTCGCGACGAGCTCAAGAGCCAGTACGCCGGCAAGGCAGCGGGGCTCAGGAAGCAGCGCCTCATCTACGCTGTCATGAAGCGGATCATCGACCAGTCCATCCCCGCCAGGGTGGTCAACAAGGGTGAGCTGCAGTGGAATCCCGTCACCAACAAGCTCTACAAGGATAAGAAAGAGGTCACCTTCAAGCGTGAGCCCGACACCCGGTACGCATATCTCCTGAAAAACTTCCACGCCATGCGCGCCTACGATCCCTACTCTCCCACCTATCCCACCTACGTGGAGCGGGCCTTTGACCGGGATCTGGAGTACTCCTTCGAGGAGATCGAGAGGCTCTTCACCTCCCTCGTGGGATCCCCCGAGACGGCGAAGGTCGGCGCGCTCATCGCCAAACGGCTGGGCAGAAAACTTGCGCCCTTCGATATCTGGTACGACGGGTTCAAGGCCCGCGCGGGCATCAACGAGAAGGACC
>JAHJLU010000678.1 GCA_018821745.1 Myxococcota bacterium
CTCTGAAAGATTTCGCCCGTGCGAATATTGATGCGCAACGCTACTCGGAAGCATTGAAGGCCATGCTTGCATTGTTTAAAGCGGATCCCCTTGATGTGCAGACCAGATTTATCGCAGTTGATCTGCTGATCGGGCTGAACAAGCCGGAAGCACTCGTCTCATTGCTCATCAATTCGGCGCAGCTGGCCATGGAAGCTGGTCACCCTGCTTCGTGCATGTCATTTTTGCATATGCTGGAGAAGGGCGGCGTCACCTCCACTGAGCTTTGGAGCCGGTTCTCCACCATCTACGCCAAAGGTTCAGAGCGTATCTCGAAGAGCGGATCACGGCTTGCTCCGTTTGAAGACGAGCACGCTGTTGAAGGACCCCAGGAGTTGGCACTTGATGATGAGTCGCTCCTCAAGGAGATCTTGACAGAGATAACACGCAAAGAGAAGTGGGTCGGGTTCCCCCCCCATCTCGTCCCCATGCCGCTCTTTTCCGACCTGGACAGTGCATCATTTCTTAAAGCATCCAAGGGGCTTCTGATCCACCGGCTCAAACCCGACGAACTGATAATCAGGGAGGGTGAACCGGGAACCTCCTTCTATATTCTGTGTCAGGGCAGCCTCAACGTCTACAAGACCGATGTTCATGGCAGGAACATTCCTCTGGCCACCCTGCATCAGGGATCTATCTTCGGCGAGATGGCGCTGGTCCAGAGAATGCCCAGAGGGGCCTCGGTTATTACCATGACTCACAGTGAGATCCTTGAGTTCCCTGCGGCAAATCTGGGCCAGCTCGCCCAGCACCTGCCGGTAGTGGCAGAAGCACTTGATCGGTTCACACGGGACAGGCTGCTGGGAAACCTCCTTGCGACATCCCATCTGTTCAAGCCCTTCTCGAAAAAACAACGGAAAGACCTGCTCCGCCATTTTCAGGCCTATGTGGTGGAGACCGACACGGTTGTGGTCCGGGAGGGAGAAGAAGGGACCGGTCTCTATCTTGTTCTCAGTGGGGAAATGGAGGTCGTCAAGAATCAGGGTCTGGAAAGCGAGGTCAAGTTGGCCACACTCAAAACAAGTGATGCCTTCGGCGAAATTTCCCTCCTCCAGGACTCCCCTACCACCGCGGCCGTGGTGGCGACGACGCGCAGCACCCTGCTCTTCCTCAGCAAGCATTTTTTCAGCAGACTGGTTAACTCAGTGCCCCAACTCAAGGACTACTATTCCCGGCTGGGAGAAAACCGAGTGCAGGCGACGCGCTCGCTCATGGCTGATACCACTGAGGATGAAGACGAGTTCATTCTCATTTAACGCCACAGAAAATCTATGAAACCATCAAAAAGCCAATTGTTTAACATCGCCGCCTTTTTAGTGGGCACGGGCATCATCTTCTACCTCATCGTCTTCCAGATTGGGTGGGAAAAAACGCAGATCCATATCACTGAAATGGGCCCCGCCTTCCTCTGGCTCTTTCCCATTTATCTTATCACCCTCATTGGGGACACCTTCTCCTGGCGGCTGCTGATCCGAAAGCCTGTCTCCCTGATCCGTGTCATGCTCGTGGCAAACTCCGGTACGGCAATCAATGCGCTGACGCCCTCTGGCGATGGTGGTGAGTTTGTGAAGGGAAACCTTATCAAGCAGGAGATTGGAGGGCCGGAGAGTGTGTCTTCCCTGCTCCTGTGGAATTTTCTCTACGCTGTCACGAAAAAAATACTCGCCATCCTCGGACCCATCCTGTATCTGATTTTTGGTCCCTTCAGCGAAGACCCCGTGGCCGTCCCGACCAAAATTGTCTGGGGATTTCTCATCGCCGGAATCCTCACGTCCATTCATCTCCCCCTTCTTTATTTACTGGTCAAATACTACGGGGTGGAAAAATCTGCGGCGCTGTTTCACAAACTGCCCATCATCAGAAGAATTGATTCAGAAAAATTTCTTGGATTTGCCCGCAAGATTGAGGAGGCCTTCCATGCCTTCGCCGGAGCCTACTTTACACGCTTCCTTCTGGCTGGCCTGTTATTGTTTATCGCGCACGTGAGTGTCTGCCTTGAGATTTGGTTTGTCCTGAAAATGCTGGGGATGGACATCTCCCCCATCACGTCACTCCTGCTGTTTACAGGCACTGCCCTGCTTCAGACGCTTGTCTCCTTCTCCCCCGTGGAAATGGGTGTGACGGAAGCCGGCCAGATGGGCATTTTCAGTCTCATCGGCTTTAACCCGGGAATCGGGATGCTGCAGGAGTTCGTCCGTCGCCTGAGGCGCCTGGTTTTCAATTTCCTTGGCCTTGCGTATCTTGGATACTGTGCATTTACACCGGAGCGTCCCTATATTGAAAAAGAAGAGGGAGACACCGGGGAAAATGAAAATTCGGCGGCCCCCGAAATCACTCCGGCTCCGTAGTCGTCCCCTTTCCCCCTCTGACCCCATGAACGAAATTCATTGCGACCCGCATCCCATCCATGGCTGATGTGGAAATACCCGAAGCGAAGCCGGAACCCTCCCCAATAAACATAATATTCTCAGCCACAAACCCCGTCTTGTCACGGAGGTAACGATATGGGGGAGTTACTCGGCTCTCGGGGGCGATAAGGAGCCCGTCATTCACTCCGCGCAACCTGCTGCTCAGCCTGCCAAGGGATGCGTGCAGCATGGTGACCAATGGTGGCGGCAGAATTTTTGTGAGATCCCTGGACGCGAGACCTGGCCGGTAGCTGGAGGCGGGCAAATCTCCCCGGACAGAATTCTGGAAAGCGCGCACTGTCTGGGCCGGCGCGTCGTAGTTCATCCCGGCCTCTAAGAAGCAGTTTCGCTCAACCTGTTCTCTGACGACCAGCGCTTCTGGCCAACTGGAGATGTTGACAGAACCAATGAGGGCGGTGTTTGACCAACTTCCCGATCGGTCAGTTCCACTCATTCCGTTGACAATTAATTCCCCGGGGCTCCCCGAGGAACAGA
>JAHJLU010000679.1 GCA_018821745.1 Myxococcota bacterium
CTGCCACTTCAGCATCCTGGAGACAGCCAAGGAGCTGGAACAGGAGACGGTGAACGCCCTCACCACCATAGAGACCGCACAGCGCCTGCGCCCCACAGGGGAAGCCCGGAGACTGTTGCTGCAGCTCTACATTCTGCGGATCACGCTCGCGGAAGATACCCAGGACGAGCCCATCAAACGCCTCTACAGGACCATGGCACTGAACCGCTTCCACGATCCTGCCCAGCGGGCGCGCATCATCGGCCGGGGCACCATCCGGTTCGGAGACCGGGCTCGGGGTGCGCGGGTCACGCTGTTTACAATCCTTCCCGACAAGCGTGGCGTCCTCCTGCCCCAGAAACCCCGGTCCCTGGGGACCACTCCCCTCGGCGACGCCTCCCTGCCCCAGGGTTCCTACCTGTTACGATTTGAAAAGACAGGGCACACGCCCACCCTCTTCCCGGTGCTGGTGCGACGAAACCTGACCCAGGTGGTGGACCCCTACGTGTTCCCCGCCGAGGCCATCCCTCGGGGCTATGTTTATGTGCCCGGCGGAATCTCCATGCTGGGAAACCCCTCAGACACCCTGGGCGAGACCGCCTGGACCTGGAGTTTCGCGAAGGTAGAGGGCTTCTTTATCCGCCGCTATCCCTTCACCTTCGCCGAACTCACCCGCTTCATCGCCCAGAGGCCCGAGGGAAAGCGGCAGCTCCACTCCTCGTTCTACCGGGGCAAACCCGTCCTGCGGTACGAAGAAGGAAAGGGAGGAATCCTCAATATCCAGGGAACAGACTTTCCCGAGGGCACCACGGTCAAGGGGCAGGACTGGCGACGGGTGGCCTTCGGGCTGCTCGATTACCGGACCGCCACGGAGGTTGTGGCGTGGGAAGGCAACTCTCTGGGCCTCGAATGCGCACAGATCCCGAGCAAGGAGGAATACCAGCGGGCCGCCCGGGGAGCCGACGGGCGCACCTACCCATGGGGCAATGTGTGGGTGAAAAAAGCGGGCGCCGCCATTGAAGGCCGCCAGCAGTTTCCCATGCCCACACCTCCCGGCACCCATAAACTCGACACCTCCCCCTTCGGCGTGAGCGACCTGTCGGGCAACGTGAGCTCCTGGACCCGTTCATCCTACAAGTCAGCCTTCGGGGAGGCCCCGGACTACCGTCTGGTAGCCGGAGGCGCCTACAGTCAGTTCCCCATCCCAACTTACTACTTCCAGTGGTTTGATCTCAGCGAGGCCGCCGACGAAGTGAGCGTTCGCCCCGTCATCTCCCTGAAGTGTTTTTTTCAATCCCAAAAGAAGACCGGACCATAGCAGCCTCGTTCTTTTTCAGTGCGCCACAGACTCGCCCGGGGCTGGCTGCCGGCAAATGACTCCTTTGTACAAAGATGAAGAATATGATATGGGTATGAACAGTGGGAGAGGGCACCTCACCCGGAACAGGATGCCAGCATGAAAACGCTCTTGGTGCTGATTTTAAGTCCAGTCTTACTCACGGGATGCTTCGGATCCGCTCACCGTGGGGAATCATCGGGCGCGACCACGGTGAACCCGCCAAAGACAAAAAACCCAGCGGTAGAGACCACACCGAAATCCAGCACCACAAAGGAAAAACCAGAACTCAAAACAGGCTCGGCCACCCCTGCCACAGCGAAAAAATCACCACCTCCCATGGCCCCCATGGTCGAGGTCTGTCCGGTGAATGACCACTTCGCCGCCTGCACAAAAAAAGGGATGCGGTTCAAAACAGTGGAGGTCAATGAGGAGGGGGGATGCCTGCTTGATACCCACGGAGTGGTCTACTGCCACGGCGACGGGACCACGGGCAGGCTGGGGACCGGCTGCCACGGGCCCAAATGCAAAACAGATTTCCTCACCCCTGTCCGATTCCCCGCAGGAACGATCATCACCTCCCTGTCGTGCTCCCCCCTCTTTTGCTGCGCCATAGACACGCCCGGGGACGCCTGGTGCTGGGGTGGAAACCAGGAAGATATCAATGCCTACACGCCACAGCCCACCCCAAAAAAGTACAGCGGCAAATCCCGTGGCGGTTGGGGGGACCCCTTCTATTCGTGGCGGTTCTCACAGCACTATAATCCCCAACACGGGATGCTCATGATGGGCAACTCCCTGGCCCCGCAGCCTCTGGTCCAGCCCCTGCCCCGCCGGGTCCTGCGGCCTGCGGGGGTTGCCTTTAAAGAGGTGACCAGTCGTTTTGGCGCCACCTGCGCGCTGGACACGGCAGACCGTGTGTGGTGCTGGGGCAAGGCAAACAACCTGTACGGCCAGCGCAATACCCTCAGGTATCTCTCCACGCCGAAGAAAACGGCCTTCGCGGATCGCCAGCGCTTTGTCTCCATCCACCCCAACTATGAAGGGGGATTCGGGATTGATGGAGCGGGGAAAATCTGGGTCTGGGGCTTTGGAAAGACCGGCAAAAAAAACCTGCCCGACGGTGCACTGCAGGAGACCGTTATCCCCGGCAAGGGGTGGGTCTCCATTTCAACCGGCGGCTCCTGGGGTTTCTTCCTCGTGAACAACAAGGGAGAAGAGTTCCATCTGGACCCCGAGAGCAGAAAAAGTTTTGAGCAGTTGAAAAAGAAGGGGACATTGCCACTGGATCCGGTCACCGTCACCCGAGCGAAAATCCCGGGAAAGAGCGTGGTGATCAAGAAGACCTGGGATCGGCCCACCAGTGGTGTGTATATTTCCTGGGGCCATAGACGCGCGGGCTGGGGCAGGGAAACCCAAGTGGCCCTGGACAAGGACGGAAAGGTGTGGCTGTGGGGACCCAATGCCTACAACATCCCGCTCTCCAATGCCCAGCGCGCCAAGGTGGAGGAGCAGCAGTTCCGATACTGGTGGCCTTCAGCCTTCGATCCCCGCAGGGCGCTGATCATGCCGCCTCAGATCCTGCCTCGGGTGAAACACAAGTCCTTCCAGGCTGCCATCGTGGAATCGCCCGGGATTTTGCTCCTGGACACAGACGGGCACCTCTTCCACCTCCGCGAGAAACGACAGATGGCACGGCGGTACAACAGCTGGAGCAGAAATCATTATCGCGACGCCACCTGCAGCATCTGGCGCGGTCGCTTCCAGGAATTCCCTAAAACCCAGCCGTGGAAACGCAAGAACATCTCCCGCATCGACTTCCTCAAGCACATCTCAAAAAGTATCCCCGCCATCTGCCGTCCCCCGAAAATCATCATCCCTCCCCTTCAGTTGATACCAATTCCCCTCCCCGGGCGGCTGAGACTTCGGAGTATTAAAAAGCAGCAACACAGCCTCTGTGGCATAGGGCATGACGGCGCACTCTACTGTTTTTCCGTCGACTATCGCAGCAGGATCACCATTACAGCACCCATCAAATTGCCCGACGGACGAAAATGGGCCTCCTTCCAGATTGCCCAAGAGCAGGTTTGCGGCGTTGATACACAGGGAAGCGCCTGGTGCTTCCCCCGGCATGAGTGTTACCGGAAGATCAGAGACGACAGCTATGGAAGATACAGCAGACTGAGCTGCAGGCGCCGTTTCCTGAAGGGTTACAAGCCGGTGGTAACCCCTATGGCGATCCCCGCAGGTGCAAAGGTAAAGAGCATGTTCCTGGAACGCCAACACGCCTGCCTCCTCGACGACGCGGGACGAACCTGGTGCTGGGGCGACGCCGACCGCAACAGGACGGGGACCGGCCTCATCAACGGCGACTACATACCTGTCCCCACGCTCTTTGCGCTCCCCCGGGGCAAGAAATTTTCCCAGATATTCCTGGGAGACCGGATCCTCCTGGCCCTCTCGGACAAGGGCACACCCTGGTGTCTGGGCGACGGATGTGTCACCTCAAACCGCTACACAACCCACAAAAAATACGGAGATTACCCCATCGCCACCTCCGGTGAGCGATTCTCCCGGGTGGGATACAACCGCAACCTCTGCTGTGCCCTGAGCAAGAAGGGCGTCCCCTGGTGCTGGGGCCAGGGCATGGGGATGAGCAGCTTCGGGGTCAAATTCTACTCCCCCGCCGATGTTGGCGCCGGGTGCGCCTCCCTGACCCCGGGGAAAGCCTATCCCCTGAAACTCCCGCGCAAGATCCGCTCCATGGTTGGCACCTGTGGCATTGACGACCGGGGAGACACTTGGTGCTGGGGCACCATGGAGGGCTTCAAGCCCACACGGGTTTCACTAAAAAAGGCAACGAAGCTCGACCGGTTCGGCGCGGTGGCCTGGCTGCCCGGCGGCTCAATCATCCCCCTCAAACGTCCCGAAATGCCTGTAATTCCATCTTTTTTCAAGGACAGCAGCAACTCAGACCAGTTTATGAAGGCCATGGAGAGTCTGCGCCGGTTCAGACGGAAGATGCGGCGCAATCGACGCCGGAACAACAAGCCCCAAAGAGCTCCCCGACGACCTCGCCCCATTTAACAATTCTCACCGTGGGTTACAGAACCCGGGACGATGGATTCGGGATTTGGATAAAGATCGATCAGCGGACGCCGAGGCCCTGGTGGGGGGATTCGGGGGCCAGCGTGACGTCATCGGCGGGCGGCGGAAGTGCTTCCCATGCACCGGGAGATTCGTCGGGAGCCTCCCCCGTGTTTTGGGTGAGGGCCCGGTAGAGGGTCCCCAGGTGCATCACGTAGTCCCCGGGCTCATAGGTGACCGGCGGGTTGTCGGGGTGCCTGGTTGCCGTGGGAGTCCACCACTCCACCAGCCGGAAATTCCCCTCAATCTGTGTATTCATGAAATCCGAAAAGATCACCGGGGGGACCTCCCCGATCACGTTGCCCGTCTCGGTCACGGAGTCAAAAATCCACATAATGAAGGGGTACGGCGCGTCGGCGGTGTTATCCGTGAGGAAGTGGGGGTTCTCGGTGTTGGAACCCACGCCGAAGACCGCCACGGGCTCCGTGGTGGAAGGATAGACCTCGGGGTAATTGAAGTGAAACCCGCGGAAGACATTATTTTCAAAGCGGACGGTGACATGGTTGGCTTCACCGTGCGTGTAAACCCCCGTGAGGGAGGTGTC
>JAHJLU010000680.1 GCA_018821745.1 Myxococcota bacterium
CCCGGACAGGCTCACTGCCCTCCTTGACCAAAGCCACGAGCATCTCCACCCGCTGCACCTGAGCCTTGTTCCCGGTGGCTGCCACTGTCGGCGCTGCGGCCTGGAACTGAACAAAGCGTGGCGCTGCAGTCTGAACTACCTGTGAGACGACAGGGTACATAATATAGAAGGAGAGAATGATTGCGATCCCCGACAGCACGGAGGTCGGAGGGATACGAGGTGTTCCCAGCGCTGAACGGAGCAGCCCGAGCACGATGATTATTTTAACAAAGGAGGTCACAAAGATAAGGGCGAAGGAGAGAATCCCCGTCAGGGAGAGCAAAAGAATGAGCGTGGAAGAATCGAGGCCACCCAGGGCAGTTGCGGTCGCTATCACTTTGATGACTCCGACATCAATTCAACACGGTCACTGGACTCCTCCTCCTCTTCTCCCGAAGCCGGGGAGGCGGGAAGCTCTGCCAGGAGCAAAAGTCCTTTATCGGAACTGGCGATGAGGTACTCCCTGTCACGCAGGCCCACGAGATGCAAAGACCTGCCGGGTTCCAGGGTCAGGGTGCTCTTGAGCGACAGCTCCCCCTTGGGTGCCCGTTTAAGGAAGGGGAGCTGCATCCAGGCCGTCCCATAACGAAACAGCACATACATAAGTCCCCCCAGCAGAGCAAGCAGGAGCAATGTTTTCAGCACCAGCCAACCCATAGATGGGACCTCAGTTCCCGAAGTGCCGAAGATGAGGAAGTCGGTCATAGCGGATTGTCGTCGTCGTCATCCAGGTTCAGATTGTCATCAAGAATTCTCGGCACAGGCTCGGTGGTAATCCCACCCTCCTCTTTCTCCTTCTGGAGAGCCAGCATCTTGAGATACAACGAGGAGGAACGGTTATCAGGGTTCAACTCCTTCACTTTGTTGAAATATTCACTGGCCTCCTCAAACTCTTGTTGACTGAAGTGAAAGACACCCATGGCGATGAGCGCGGGGACATAACTGGGGTTCTGGTCCAGAACCGACAGCAGCTCGAGCTTCGCCTTCTCGGGTTCCCCCATGTCCTTGAATATTTCTGCAAGGCGGGTACGCAAATCGATGAAGGAGCCTGCCAGCTCAAGGGAGCGCTGATACTCATGGACAGCCTCGGGAAACATCCCCAGCTCCCGATACACTTCTCCCAGATCCGCGTGCATGTTTGCCAGCTTGCCACGGATAAAGGGGTCGAGCTCCTGGGGCTGACTCCGGGAGTGGAGCATGGCCCGCGTGTATACTTTTCGGGCCTCGTCATATTTACCCAGTTCATTATAGGTGACGGACAGATTCAGCGCCGCGTCGGTGTACCCCGGGTTAATGATAATCGCGCGCTCAAAGTATTTCTTCGCCTCTTCCACTCTCCCTGTCTGGGAATAAATAACGCCAAGCATATTCTGTACGTCGGCCATATTATCGCGAATCTCAACGACCCTCAGAAGCAGCTTCTCCGCGGTTTCGTAGTCTCCGTTTGTGTATGCTTCTCTTCCTTGTGCGACGAGTTTTCGGAGGTCTTCCATTTACTTCTCCTTGGGCCCTTTGAGTTTTGCGAGAGCTGAGAGCGCTTCCCGAGCCTCTTTTTTTCCGGCATACTTTTTGAGCACGGTCTTTAATATCGTTGATGCCTTGGTGTATTCACCGTCTTTTGCATAGAGGTTGCCGAGCAGCAGGGCTGCCGACGGTGCATTGGGAGCATCGGGGTAGCTTCTCACAAGATACTCGAGGCGGAGCTTCGCTCCTTTAGGCTTTTTCTTCTTTAAATAAAACTTGGCCACATACATCTCGTGCCGGGACAGCTTTCCGAGAGAATACTTGTAATATTTCAAGGCCTTTTTCATGTATGCCGATTGTGGATACCGCTGAAAAAACACCTTGAAAATGAGGTAGGCGTTCTGGACGTAGCTGAGGTCCTTCTCGTGATCCGGAGGGAAAAGGAAAAAATTGCCTGGGCCCAGCCGATAGTTACAGTAGCCGATCATGTACATAACATAACCTGAGAGCACCATCTGGTTATTGGGGTGATCCTTGTAAAAGTCC
>JAHJLU010000681.1 GCA_018821745.1 Myxococcota bacterium
AACCGCTAGACGATGGGGCCGTAAAGGCGTAACCAACAAAAACATTAGGCATTAAGCACAATTGGAAAGTCTTGTCAATCCACTTTACAAAATTATCCTTCATTGTTGTATTTATTTGTGTTTTTCCTTGCTTTAGCGGGAGTGGAATTGGGGACCCGAGGGAGCCATCTTCACAATTCGCGGCATAAAGTGCCCGAGAGTTTCCACCAGATCCTCCTGGGCGGCCATAACCTCATGGATATTTTTGTATGCCATGGGAAGCTCGTCAAGCCCCGCAGATAAAATTTTTACCCCCTTGTTCTTCAGGTACCGGCCGGCATCCGCCGCAGAAAAACGCGACAGAGCAGCCTTGCGGCTCATGCGCCGGCCAGCCCCGTGGGAAGCGGAGTTCAGACTCTCGGGCTCCCCCCTGCCTCTGACCACATAAGCTGCCGTGGCCATGGATCCGGGGATGATTCCCGTGGCACCAATCCCGGCAGGCGTCGCACCCTTGCGATGGACCACCATGGACTCTCCGAAATGTTCCTCAATCCACGCATAGTTGTGGTGATTCTCGACCCGCATCAGGATCTCCGACCCCACGTGGCGGGCGATACGATGGTGGATTATCTCGTGGTTGGCCCGGGCGTATTCCCCCATGAGCTCCATGGCCCTCCAGTACTCCTGACCCTCGTGAGAAGCCAGGGGCAGCCATGCGAGATATATCAATTCCTTGGGCAACTCGGCGTGGAGGTTTCGGGCGAGAGTGCTGTAGTGCTCCGCCAGTTTCGCTCCTGTCCCACGGGAACCCGAGTGACTCAGGAGGGCCAGATAGGTACCCGGCGCGAGGGTCCCCACAGGTACTTGCAGCGTCAGTTCACCAAACTCCACAAAATGGTTCCCGGAGCCGCTGGTCCCCAGCTGGGCCCAGGCAAAATCTTTGTTGCCCGCGGTGACGGGGGAGACGGACCAGTCGAGATCCATAACACCATGGGTCTGGCGCTCCTTGAAGGACACGCCCACGCCAAACCCCGTCTCCTTCTCCAGGGCACTCTCAAGCCTCTTTGTCTTGCGCTCCAGGGCAGAGAGGGGCAGATCAAGAACACTCATGCACATGCGACAGGCGATGTCCATCCCCACGGCGAAGGGGATCACCGCGTCCTTCACGCCCAGGACGCCGCCAATGGGCAGACCGTACCCCTCGTGGGCATCGGGCATGAGAGCTCCCCTCAGGCTGACCGGCAGCGCACAGGCGTTCTCCATCTGGGTGAGGGCTCCGCGCTCGATGTCCTGCCCCCAAATCCTGCAGGGAGCGCTCTCGGCGCGGGGGACATACTGCTCTTTCTGTGTCCCCGCGGCCAGGATCGCCCGGGCAAACTCTCCAAAGAGGGGATCATGGATATACGCTTGAGGATCTCCCAGCGCTGTGGAGAAGGCCTTTCTCAGGTTCCCCTTTTTGTAGCCCTGACGGGAGGCCTCTTTTGCTGCAGCGATGGCGGCCTCGAAGGGCAGGCCCCTGGGAATTCCCATGCTTTGGAGTTCTTTGGGACGCATATAACCTCGGACTCAGTAAGGCCAGCAGATGCCCCAGGCCGTGTTGCCCACCCATCCGTAGAAGGCGGTGCAGGGAGCCTCCACGGGACAGGAGTCCTCCACACCCGGGTAACAGATCTTGACGCACTCACTGTTTGCGCCACCATTGGTACAGTAAAGCCCTGGCGCGCACTGGGATGGATAGGCACATGCCTCTCCTTCCGCGGCGCTTCCCTGGTTGTCGGAGCACATGGCCCGATACTCCTGGATCTTGTCCACATAGCAGGTGTATCCATCTTCGCAGCCAGTGTGGTCATAGGGATTGCACTCCCCGCACCAGGCGGTGTCAAAGCACATGGGGTCGAGGCAGTCGATGAGTCCGTTGAGGTTCTCGTCGGTTTCGTTCTGACACAGCTCCACAGCACACACCTGCTGCTCCGCACACTCATCGTCATCGCAGTCTGTGAACCCGTTCTCGTTGTCGTCGATGCCGTTGGTGCAATTTTCCGGCAGACAGGGGGGGAAAGAGTCGGAGCAATCTGGGTCGTCACAGTCAATCAGGTCGTTGCCGTCATCGTCGATGCCGTTGTCACAGATCTCCGTGCAGGCCTGGGTAAAATCACAGTCGGGATCCTCACAGTCCACACGACCGTCACCGTCGTCATCGACCCCATTGCTGCAATCTTCGGCGGTAGAGACACAGGCGAAGTGCTCGTAGCAGTCGCTGTCGTCACAATCCACGGCCCCGTCTCCATCGTCATCGACTCCGTTGTAGCAGATCTCGTACTCCACATCCTCACACACGGGAGCCCCGGCGCACTGCAGCACATTGCAACAGTCGCTGTCATCACAGTCTGCAAGACCATCTCCGTCGTCGTCGATATTGTTATCGCACAGCTCCGTGTCGGAGTAAGTCTTCCCCTCGGGGGAGCAGGAGTTGAAAACCAGAAGAAGAACGAAAAGTAACCGGTATGCCAT
>JAHJLU010000682.1 GCA_018821745.1 Myxococcota bacterium
CTCAGGAACGGATGAGTGAGAGTACCTCATCACGGATGCGCTCCATGACTGATTGTGTGCGACCCTCACAGTTGAGCCGGAAGAGGGGCTCGGTGTTACTCCTGCGAACACTGAACCACCAGTCGTCACTCTCGATACGGAGCCCGTCGATGGTTATTCTGTTCGGAAAGGAGGCATATGCCTGATCAATGCGATCCATAACAGCCTGGGGTTCTTCCACCGTGCTGTTGATCTCCCCGCTGAGGAAATAATCCCGGGTTGGCTCAAGCATCGTCTTCAGGCCACACTCGTTCTTGCCTAAAACCTCAAGCATTTTAAGTATTGTCAATGGCCCGGAGTCGTACCAGCATCCGTTGAAACGGTAGTAATAGTGCCCGCTGACCTCACCGCCAAAGGGCGCGTTGATCTCAGCCATGGTTTTCTTGGCATAGGCGTGACCCACCTTGACCATGTGGGGGACTCCGCCGAGGTCGAGAATACGCTGCTGGGTAAAGCGTGAACTGCGAACACAATACGTGATTGGGGCGCCTGGTTCTTTGGCCAGTGCCAGCCCGGCTAAAATGCCTACGAGCAAATCTCCGCTGGCAAAATGCCCCTCATCATCCACGAAAAATGCCCGATCAGCGTCACCATCCAGGCCCACACCCAGCTGGGCCGACCCACCTGCCACCCGCGCCTCGAGATCCCTGCGGTTTTCATTGATAAGGGGGTTGGCCTCATGGTGGGGGAAGCTCCCGTCGGGCTCAAAATAGAGCCTCTCAACTTTCAGGTCCAGCCTCGAGATGAGGGGATCCACAGCGTACCCACCCATTCCATTTCCCGCGTCGATGACCAGGGGAATGCGTGCCAGAGCCCCCGTGTCCACCTGCGTCAGGAGCAGGTCCGTGTATTCATCCAGAAAGACAAACTCACTCCTGGCAGCCTGAAAGGGCACCGTGGGAAAAGGCTTCATGCCTTCCACTGCAGTGGCAATCCGCTCCAGACCGGTTCCGAGACCCATGGGCACCGCGCCCTTCCCTACAATTTTTATCCCGTTATATGCCGCCGGGTTATGGGAGGCAGTCACCATAAAGCCACCATCAAAACCGTGCGAAATAACCGCGAGATACATCATATCGGTGGAGGCGAGCCCCATGTCGGAGACGGCACAGCCCCCGAGCCGAAGGCCCGATATCAATGCCTCAGCCAGTGGGTCAGAGCTTGCCCGCATATCACGCCCTACCACTACCCGTGAAGGCTGAAACAGCCGGCAGTAGGATCTTCCCACCTTGTAGGCGACATCCTCGGTCACGGTTTCGTTGTAAATTCCGCGTATGTCATAAGCATGAAAGGGATCAGCCATAAAATCCTCCTGCCATATTCTATTTTTTAATGTTGATAAATACAAGTTTCTTCCCCGAACGGCCATTGAGGGTGGACACAATTGAGTGAGTATCGCACATAAGCCGAACCGCAAAGTCCGGGGCAGAGCCCCTTGCCGCCCCTGCCGGCAGGGTGGGAATGAAACAGATTATTCTTGAATGGGTTTCACGGAGTTGTATCTTCCTGGTGCTCTTCCACGTTCTCTGCCTGATCCATCTCGTCTCTCATAACCTCCATCTCCCCTGGAGTGAGAGAAGGAAACCTTTCATCTCCACCTGCCATGGAATCCATGAAAACGGAGATATCCTCCTGGATAGTAAGCTCCTGTGGATGCACCGCAGGCGTATGAATTCCCAGCTGGGTGAGGTAGCTCTTTGTAGCCTGTTCGGTTGTTTCCCTGACAAGCGTTGCAGTCTCCTGGAAAGTACCCCGCTCACACACAAAGGTGATCACTGCGGGTGTAAATACCGTGCCTACACTCACTTTGGGGACGGCCATTCTCCTGAGATAATCGGAGCAGGGCACCGTGGGAGCGGTCGCCTTGTCCCAGGCGGCGGTGAATATATTTCGCCACTCGTTATTAACACCCTGACTGAGAAAACACCGATACTCCACCAGGTCTCTGACACCGTCGATGATTGTATAGGCAATACTGGTAATTTTGATCGCACCATCTATTTGTGCAAGTTCAAATCTGTTGTGCATAGCAGTCCCTTTCACGGAGCCCCAAAGGGTAACCCCAAATGAAAATTTCCCCTGCGGGGATGTGCACATGCTACCAGATAATCGGTCGGGTACAAGTAATTACATTTCGCCCTCGGCCCATATCTATTTTTTGGGGCTCAGGGCTGGAATCCCATACGGCATACCTTCCAGGGGGATAATAAATCGCCCCGTTGGAATCTTTCCCTTCTTGAGCAGGGCCGCTAGGAGTCTTGGTGGCTCGTCAATGGGTTCATCCGCCAGCGGAAAGGTACCAAAGTGAACAGCCATGGAACGAAGCGCCTCCAGATCACGGTGAGCCCGCACGGCATCGGCAGGGTCCATGTGCACTGTCCGCATAAACCACCGGGGTTTGTAGGCGCCAATGGGCAGCACTGCAAACCGGACCGGGCCGAAGCGCCGCCGTATCATTTTAAAATGCTTGCCATACCCGGTGTCTCCAGCAAAATAAATCGGGCCACCCCTGCTGAGAATGACAAACCCGCCCCACAGGGTCCTGTCCCTATCGGCCAGAGATCGACCCGAGGAGTGACGGGCAGGGACAACATAGATTTTTGCGCCAATTTTCGACGTTGACTGCCACCAGTCCAACTCAACCACACGAATGATGCCTGTCCCTTTAAAGCGTTTTGCACACCCGCGGGGGACCACAAAGAGCGGGTTAAAGCGGTTTTTCAAGCGCTTCAGCGTAGGCATATCCAAATGATCATAGTGATCATGGCTAACCAGTACACCATGGATCGGGGGCAATTGTGAAAAGGCGATCCCCGGTGCCCGCACCCTTTTGGGGCCCGCAAAGGAGACGGGAGAGACTCGCTCGGACCACACGGGGTCAAGGAGAATGTTCAGGGAATCAAACTGCACCAGCACCGACGCGTGATTCACAAACACCGCTGAGAGTTGCCCCGGGCCCACAGACACGGGTGGCGTGGCCCCGAAAGTTGACGGAATCAAGCGGGGCCATTTGCTGGGCCTGCGCGTCAGATACCACTCAATAACCCGGATGGCGGAACGCTCGTTGGTGCGCTCGTAGTTACAGTAGTGCCGACCATCAAAATGATCTGACCGGTTTTTGGTGCAGGCAGGAGCCACTAATATAATGATAATCGGAAAGACAACAGAAAATGGTCTCATGTCGCTAATCCTCGCTCGAGAGCATACTACCAAGGACCACCAGACGAGCCAAGATCCGAATCATATACCCGCAAGGTTCTGGTCCCTGATTGGCACAACAGTGACAGCCCCCGCTTCGGGATGACAGAAAATTCGACAAACCACGGTATCTGTGATAGGAAAGCTCACAGTGTTACCGCTTTTGTCATTCAAAGGAGAACTATATGAAATCGTATATTATTTTAATCATGTCCCTGACTCTTTTCTGGGCCGCCGCCTGTGACGACGACTCATCCAACAACGCAAACAACATCAACAACACAAACAACGTCAATAACACAAACAACGTCAATAACTTGAACAACGTGAACAACGCCACCTGCGGCAATATGGTCATTGAAGGCAGCGAAGTCTGCGAATATACGGATCTGGACGGAGAGACCTGTGAGTCCCAGGGCTATCTGCGTGGTGGCGATCTCCGATGCAGCGCCGACTGCATGTCCTTCATGTACACCTCCTGCAAGCCGGGATTCGCCCAGCTGGCCACGGGAGAAAATCACACCTGCGCCGTCGGCACCGCCGACGATCTCTGGTGCTGGGGGAGCAACATTGACCGGGAGTTGGGGACCACCCAGAACATCAATGACTCCATCGTCCCCATCCCCGCCAACCAGATTCTCCAGAATGTCACTCAGGTAAAAGCCGGTGGCAGCCGCTCATGCGGGCTCTTCGACGGCAACTCCCTGGTGTGCTGGGGCGACAATGAAGGCACCTCGGTCTTCACCACCCCCGATGAGGGCGACATTACCGCCTTCAGCGTCGGCGCCGAGCACATCTGCATGGCATCAGCCACGGCCGTTTATTGCTGGGGCAACAACGCCGACGGGCAGCTGGGTGACGGCACAACGACCGATTCCGAGACTCCCGTGACCGTCGTGGGCCTCGTGGGCGCCGACGAGATCATTGCCAGCGGGTACGCCACCTGCGCACTCTCCGAAGATGTCCTCTACTGCTGGGGAGACAACAGCGACGGCCA
>JAHJLU010000683.1 GCA_018821745.1 Myxococcota bacterium
AATACTACGAACTGATAGAGGTCCTCAAAAAGCGGGTTGAGCATTTCAACGCTGCCGGCGATGGCGAAAAGGCTATCTTCTACCTCGATCAGATGGCTCGCATCTGGGAAGAGAAACTGGAAACTCCCGGTGAGGCTATCAAAATTCTGGAACAGATTCTGTCAGCCAATCCGTCCAATGTCACGGCTCTTACGGGGATGGCCCGTCTGTATGAGAACATGCAGGATTGGGAGAAGTGTCAGCAGTATTTGGAAAAGGCAGCCCTTCTTGAGCCCCAGGGCCGTGAAGGCGCCGAGCTGGCCTACAGAAGGGGTAACATCGCCCTGAAACTCAATGATGAAGAGGTTGCTCAGCAGCGCTGGGAAGAGGCCCTCAGACTCTACGCAATGCACGAAGAGGCCTTTGAGGCGCTCTCCAAGATTGTGACAGCCAAGGGCGACAAACAGACCCTGGTTCGACTTTACCAGCTCAAGCTTCCTTTGGTGGAGGATCCCGAGGAAAAACTCCCCATGCTCCTCACCATATCCGATCTGTTTGTCGATGTGGGTGCCTCCGAGGCGGCCTTCCCGTACCTGGAAGAGGCGGTCGAGATCGATCCCGAGAACACCAGCGTCAAGCGAAAGCTGGGCGATATCCATTTTGCCGCAGGCCACAACGCCAAGGCCATGGAGATTTATACAGAACTGGCTGACTTGCTCGAAGATAACCGAAAAATGAAGCATGATCTGGCTATCATTTACGAGCGCATGGCAGGCATTAAAGAGGTGGAGGGCGATCTGGAGGCTGCAATCGAGTTGTCCAGCAAGGCCCAGCGCATGGATCCAACCTATGTGACCAATGTCATCAAGTTGGCCCAGCTCCACGTGAAAGCCGGCGAACTGGACAAGGGCCAGAAGCTCTACCGGGCCCTCCTGTTCCAGAAGCTCGATGGGGAAATCACCAAAGGGGAAATCTTCCTGGAAGTTGCCAAACTCGATCTGGCCATGGGAAATCAGCCCAAGGCCCTGGCATCCGCCAAGCGAGGGCTCTCTGAAGAGCCCAGCAATGAAGCCATCAAGGCCTTCATTGAAGAGAATTCATGACAAGCCCCACGCCAACTGTGATCAGCGCTTCTTTTATCACCGGCGCCCGCAGCAAAGAATACATACCAGATGCCAATCTGCCGGAGATTGCCGTTGCCGGTCGATCCAACGTTGGGAAGTCATCGTTGCTGCGGATCCTTCTCGATAACCGAAAACTGGTGCGCGTCAGCCAGACTCCCGGTAGAACACGGGAAGTAAATTTTTTCCGTGTCGACACCAGGGAGCTGGGCAGTTTTGTATTAGCTGACCTGCCCGGTTACGGCTACGCCAAGGTGCCGGTCTCCCTGAAAAAAGAGTGGGGCGCGTTCATTACCCGGTATCTGGAAGAGCGCCAGGAACTGATAACCGTTGTGCTCCTGCTCGATGCCCGGCGTGAAGTGCGCAACGAGGAGAAGGAGTTTGTCATGTGGCTCGATCAGTTGGGGATCCCCACACTGCTGGTGGTCACCAAGATCGACAAGGTCTCCAAAACTGAACGCGGCGCGGCGCTGCAGCGAATAAAAAGAGAAATGAATCTGGCTTCACTCCCTCTCATCTTCAGCGCCCAGACAAAGGAGGGACTGGAGGCAATCTGGCGCAAGCTCTCTGTGGCCCTCGCCAGTGTCGAGGAATCCCATGTCGAGCCATGAGATTATTCCCCTGGACCGCGGTCATCTCAATGAAATTCTGGATATAGAAGTCCTCTCCTTTGGATCCCCCTGGACCGAGGTGGCTTTCCTCGGAGAGTTCGTCCAGCCCCACTCTTTCACCTATGGAGTGGTTTCCCTGACTGACCACAAGGTGATGGCTTATATTGTGTTTTGGCTCCTTGAGGATGAGGTCCACATTCTCAATCTTGCTGTCCATCCGGCTTTTCGCCGGGAAGGACTGGCCAATTCCCTCTTGACCTATCTCGTCGATGTATCCCAGAAGGCCATGTGCCGTCTGGTGTTTCTGGAAGTGCGTCCCTCCAACCTCGCCGCGCTGCGGCTCTATGAGTCTTTCGGATTCGTCAAGGTGGGGATTCGGCCCAACTATTACACAGATACCAGTGAGGACGCCCACTTGTACACGCTCTTCCTGGAGGATTCCCATGACTATTGAATCAGGTATCAAAGATATCTATATGGGACTGGGTATATCCCAGATACCCCGTTTCCTCTCCACCATGGACCGAAACCCCCTCTCCCCCACCTACGGGTGTGCGCACCGGGAGTATTGGCTGGCCCGGGCCGTTGATTTCCCCTCCTCCATCGCCCAGTACGGGATCCTGGGGCTCACGCTGGCCTATGAGACCCCCTTCCCGGGGAACCAGTTTTACCAGCACAGCAAGGTGGCCCAGTGGATAAAAGCGGGGCTGCTCTATCTGACCTCCATCCAGCACAACGACGGCTCCTTTGACGAGTTCTATCCCAACGAGCGCGGATGGGCAGGTCCCACGGGGTTTTTACTCCACGCCATGAATCACGCCTACCCCAGCATCAAAGCGATCCTGACTCCCGAGGAGGAGCAGCAGACCCGCACCATGATGCTCAAGGCAGCCCGCTTCCTGGGAGAGAATGACGAGATTGGCGTTCTGGCAAACCACCACGCCATGGCCCTTTTGCCCCTGGCTGAGACCATCGAGCTCTTTGACGCCCGGGAGCTGGAGCCCCTGTTCGCCGAACGAAAGGCTGACTTCCTCACATACTGTCACGAGGAGGGCTGGTGCCTGGAGTACGACGGTGTGGATCCGGGATACCTGAGCGCCACCGTGACCTTCCTCGCCCGGCTTCTCATGGTGAGAAAGGATCCGGAGCTTGCCGAAGTGGCACGCAAGGCCCTCAACTTCACCCAGTACTTTGTGTACCCCGATTATCACTATGGCGGGACCCTTGGCTCCCGGGAGACCTTCCATTTTTACTCCCACGGATATGAGCTCCTGGGTGAGGAACATCCCCTGGCGCTGGCCCAGGCAAACCACATGGCCAAAGGGTTTTTAAAGGGTGCCTCGGTCTATCCCGCCCTCCAGGCGGAGCGATATTTTGTGTATCGCATCCCCGAGTTTCTCTTCTCTTCCCGTGACGTCGCCAAAAGACCCAAAGAGCTGCCGCTCCTGCCCTGGCAGAGCAAGGAAGACACCAGCTTCTATTTCGAAGGCGCGGGCATCTGGGGTGGCAAGAGGGGGCAATACTACGCCGTGGTCAACCTGGCCCGCGGTGGGAACATGAAGATCTTCCGGGTGGGCAGGGACGACGGTGAGATCATCACCTCCGACTGCGGCATCTCCGGCATTCTGGAGGATGGGACCATGTTCACCTCATCGTGGATTGACCCCCATCGGAAATTCTCCGCCCACGAGGTGGAGGCCACGGTCACCCAGCGGTGTCTCACCATCAACTCCCAGACCTTCGACCCCGTAAAGATGGCAGTCTTTCGGACCGGGATGGCTGCCCTGGGCTGGCACCACAAGACCGCCTACCACCTCAAGGGTCTCATCCGCAAAGTCCTCATGCTGCGCAACAAGACCGTCCCCATCACCTTGCGACGCCACATCGTCTTCAACGCCTCGGGTATTACCGTGACCGACGAGATAACCGCCGCCCGAACCCTGAGAATCAAAAAGCTCCTCCTGGGCGAGGAGCTGCCCGTTCGGTACGTTCCCCAGTCTCGCTACTTCCAGCCCGCTGAGCTCCATGTCAAGGGATACGACCTCTCCTCCACGGAAATGAAAAAGCTCCAGGACACGGGCAAACTCATCATCACCCGCCAGTTCGAATAATCTTCCCCTGAGCGTGGGCAAAGAAAGTAAAACACTGCCGGAATAGTACCCGGAGGCCCGGCGTTGTTCAGGGTGGAAGCTGACGTCTTGGCGCTCCACGCATCGATAATGAAACAAAAAATGAACGGGTACTGTTTGACTTTCACCAACCGCAGGTCCATTCTCATGGGACGCAACACAAGGAGTTTTTTATGAAGCACATCGTCTCCACTTTTGGTTTTCTTCTTCTCTTCACCTTCTCTCTCTCCACCTTCGCCGCAGAGGGTACCAAAGCGGTTCCTCCCGAAAAGAGAGTCGACAACTGGTCCATTGGTGCGGGGTTTCTCAGTTCGGGATACAGCTACGCCCTGGCGGGATATATGGGGGGACTCTCCTCCTATGCTTCCACCCCTACCTCCTCCATGACCCTGGAGAGGAGGCTCAGTGACAACCTGTGGCTCACCATGGGGCTATCCTCCAGTTTCTCCGTGGTGGATGATGAAGCCGACATCAACGCCGGGTACACCATTACTACCCAATCCTTCGTCACCGAAGTGGCCATTGGTTTCCGCTATATCTTCAACCCCCGTGGCGCGGTGGAGATTTCAGCCTTCGGAGGCCTGAGCTTTGTCTACGGTACCCAGACCCAGGAGACGGACACAGAGGAGTGGACCAGCCGCTCCCTGGCCCCGGGTCTGGTCGTGGGGCTGGCCCTGGAGCGCTGCCTCCTGGATAACCTCTATTTGCGGCTCCACACCACCATCGGGAGCGTCTACTATTCGACCGTCAAGAGTGAGGAGAAGGACTCCGGAGCCACTGCGGACATGAACCAAATCCGCGGCGGCATCTCCCTGAACCCGGGAATCCAGCTCCGCCTCACGTTTTAATTTGCCCCCCACCATAGCCTCCCAACTCCATCAATAGAGTGTTCCTCTGCAAATCCTCCCCTGTGCAATGATTCCCTGCAGGTTTTATTAAAAAATGGATCTCCGGGGAAGGCTGGCGCGCTTGGCGACTACCAGGCGGCGATGGGCGTGGGCGCATAGGCGTTGGTCGTAGTGCCGTTGCCCAGCTGGCCAACGTTATTGCGGCCCCAGCACAGGACCGAGCCTTTGTCCGTGAGTCCGCAGGTGTAAAAGTCACCGGCGTGGAGGCTCACAAAGATGTGACCCCCGGTGACAGCCACGGGAGATGTACGCACGGTGTTGGTGCCGTCACCGAGCTGTCCGTTGATGTTCTGGCCGAAGCAGTAGGCCTCACCGCTGACGGTGAGGGCGCAGGTGTGCATGGAACCGGCGGTCACAGAAACGAAGACAGGATTTGCAGTTATCGTTTGGGCGGGGGAGGGAACGGTCGTGGCACCACTGTCACCCAGTTGATGGACGCTGTTGGACCCCCAGCAGTAGAGGGTGCCCGAGGCAGTGAGGGCGCAGGTGTGTGATGCGCCCGCCGCCATGCTGTTGAAGAGAACAGTGGTGTTTGCGGCCATGGGAGTGATTTGGTCGCCGGTGGACCCGAGGCCAAGCTGATACGATGCGTTTGCCCCCCAGCACCAGGCCACAGCTGACTCAATACCACAGGAGTGATTAGCGCCAAGGGCGATGGAGGAAAAGGTGTGACTATCCCAGACTGCCGTTGGGGTCAGGGCGTTGTCAAGGGTCCCTATACCCAGCTGTCCGTAGTTGTTATGGCCCCAGCAAAAGGCGGCGGTACCTTCAATGCCGCAGATGTGTTCGCTGCCGGCTTGAAGCGAGCTGAAGCTGTGGGAGCCAAGGATGGTGACAGGGACGTTGTGGGTGGTGGTGTCTCCGGTCCCCAGTTGGCCGAAGGCGTTGTCTCCCCAGCACATGGTGAGCCCCACGGTTGTTTTTGCACAGGTAAAATTGCTCCCCGCCGTCAGGCTGGTGAAGGAGGGGGAGCCCGAGACGGCGACGGGGAGTGGGGAGTTGGTAGCGGCTCCGTTCCCCAGGGCACCGTGGAAATTGGAACCCCAGCAGTAGGTCTCGCCTGAATCCACGATGATGCAGGAGTGCTCGGCGCCCGTGGAGAGTGTCTGCACCCTCAGGCACTGGGAGTCGTCGATACGGCAATCGTCACAGGTGAGGGTGCCGCCCATGAGGAACCCCAGTGATTCACACGTCTCGCCGTTCAGGTCGTCCCCGTCACACTCTTCCCCGTAGCCAGTCTGTACGGTCCCGTCTCCGCAGCTGCCCTGGGTGCTGCAGTCCGTCAGGTCAAACTGACAGTCGACGTCGCAGGCCAGGTCGCCGCCGTGATACCCCAGAGAGACGCAGTCCTCTCCCCCGAGGCCATCGCCGTCGCACTGCTCATAGGGAGCGTCGATGCTGTTGTCGCCGCAGGTGCCAAAGTCGAGGCAGCTCGTGAGATCAAAGGAGCAGTCATTTGCGCAGGTGAGGTCGCCGCCATAGTAGCCGAGGCTCAGACAGTCCTCCCCGTTCAGGTCATCGCTGTCACAATCTTCCAGGAGATCCACCTGTCCGTTGCCGCAGGGGTTTCCCGTGCAGCTGGCCGAGGGGTCGATGATGCACTGGCTCGTACAGGTGAGAGTGCCCGCCTCGTAGCCGTAGTCCGTGCAGGTGGCGCCCCCGAAGTTGGTGCCTTCGCACTCCT
>JAHJLU010000684.1 GCA_018821745.1 Myxococcota bacterium
GGGGAAGCCGGAGCTGTGGGGGGTGGATAATCGGCAGGATTTCGGGAGACCGTGGAGGTGACGGAGAATTCCCCCCTCACCATGGAGGGCTCGTCATCCACTTCGTCCACCTCCATCTCCATCTCATAGTCATCGTCACCCTCGAGGACCTCGTCGAGAATTTCGTCGGAGAGGAAGGCATCGTCAGCTACGGGCTGGGATTTTTGCGGTGGCGCCTCATCCTCTTCCAGTGAGAAGCCGTCGTCTCCAAAAACATCGTCCAGGCCCATGTCACTGAACCATGAGCGAGTGTCCTCGGTCCCTTCCGGGCCGTGCTTGCCTTCGGATTTTGTGGCGCGAGCGCCGCTGAATCCGAGCTCACCGGTGAGATCACCACCCAAATCGGTCTCAAGTTCAAACTCAAACCCCGTATTGGTAGACTCTTCCTCATCGGTACTCTCGCCAATAGTCTGCTTCACCAACTTGGCAACATCCCGATCACTCACCTTCAGACCATAGGCGAACAGAACCGAGTTCAGGGCATCAAGAAACTGGGAGGCCTTCTGGAAACGTCTGTCACGATCCCGCGCCAGAGCCTTGGCCAGAGCCTGCTCAAGCGCAGGAGGGACATCGGGATTCAGCGCGCTTGCCCGGGGAATATAGGCCTTCTCAACCAATTGAACCGTCTCGTAGTCGGTGGCACCGTAAAACAAGCGCCGGCCCGTGAGCAGTTCGAAGAGAATAATACCAAGACTGAAAATATCAGCCCGGGAGTCGACCTCAAGCCCCATGACCGCTTCGGGAGAGAGGTAGGAAAATTTTCCCTTGATAACTCCCGGTTCTGTGCTCTCCAACTGTGACGCGGCCTTGGCAAGCCCAAAGTCCACCACCTTGATCTCGCCTTCACGGGAGATAAGAATATTGGGCGGAGAAACGTCACGGTGAACGAGGTGCAGCGGATTCCCCATGGAATCTTTTGCGGCGTGAGCATAGCCGAGGCCCTTGCATGCCTCCATGATGACGTAGATTGCCACACCTATGGGCATCTGAACGCCCCGTTCCTTGACATGGGCCGTGATCGCTTTGAGGGAGGTCCCCTCAATATACTCCATGACGATGTAATACGTCCCGCCGCTCTCACCCACGTCGAAGGTCTGCACCACGTTGGCATGACTCAACTTCATGGCCAGCCGGGCCTCGTCGAGGAACATATCGACGAATTTCTGGTGCCGGTTCAGATTGGGCAGAATGCGCTTCACCGCGACTCGCTTGCTGATACCCTGGGCACCAACCTGCTCGCCGATGAACACCTCGGCCATGCCGCCGGCGTCGAGCTTTCTGATTATTTTCAGTCTATTGTTATTGGCCATGGAACCTTATCCAACGAGCTTTAATTTCAGGAAAGACCTCAAATCCTTGACGACGCTGTCGGGATCATCAATTTTGGAACCCACATATCCTTTGAGTTCTACTTCGATGTCGGTGATGAACTCTTTGCGGATCTCTTCGTTTCCGAGCACTATTTTCGCGTCACGCTGCCGGACTTTTTTATCGGGGAGCGCCTTGACATAGTTCACCAGGGCGCGGTAGATCTGATCACCGCAGAACTCTTTGATAATCGCATCACCTTCGGTCATCTCGATGAGCCGCCGCTTGGTAAGGTCATCGGGGATTTTGATAATGAGATCCGTCCCCAAATTAGCGAAAATACGAATAATCATGGCATCATCGATGAGGCCGACGGGGGCATAGAAGTCTGGGATGAGATCAAGCTGCTTGAGCCCGTAATTGAGGGTCCCCACAGCGAGTCTTTTGAGTTCGTCGGGCACTCCTTCCATATTTAAAAGGGAAGCAAGCAGTCTGATATCATCAGCGTAATTGTCAATCCACTCCTGAAAATGGTTGGTGATCGCGATATTATCCATGATAATCCTTTCCGGCAACTCCCTGAGGGTGCCAATACAGCAGACAGTCATTGGGGTTCCAATGGTATGATCCTGAGGAAAAATTCTCAACCAAATTCATTGGAGATGAAGAGAATGGCCTCTTTTTTTCCATCCTTGCCGGCGTCGAATCAGCGCAATTCTCCCACTCCCTGTGGAATTCGCCCTTCCCGATAGACACCATCAGGGACGTTCATTATTGAAAACAAGCCTATAAAACCATATTCGGTGCAGAACAACAAGTCCAATCACCCTCCCCCTCTGGTTGCTTTTGCTATAAATGGGAGATCAGGCGTTTTTCTTTTTGAAGCCGTCAATATAATTCTTGAAGGCGAGAAGAAATCCAAGGGCGATAAAGGCTCCGGGGGCCAGAATGAAAACCAGAACCGGTCTGATGGCTTCCTTGTGGTACACCACAAACTGGAGAAGCACTTCCTTGTATTTGAACACCGTCAGGGTTCCATTCCCGAGCACTTCCCGGATTGAGCCCAGGATGAAGAGCGTGAGGGCGAAGCCGAGCCCCATGCCGATCCCGTCCAGGGCCGCGTAGCCGACGGAGTTTTTCGAAGCGAAGGCTTCGGCACGCCCCAGGATGATGCAGTTCACCACAATCAGGGGGATGAATAACCCGAGAGCGCTGTGCAGATCGGGTGCATAGGCTGCCATGAACATGTCAACCATGGTCACCAGGGTTGCGATAACAACGATATAGGAAGGGATCCTGACCTTCTTGGGGATTATCCCTGCGATGAGGGAGATGATAATATTGGAGCCGATGAGAACCACCGTGGTCGCCATCCCCATCCCCAGTCCATTGAAGGCCGAGGTGGTAACAGCCAGCGTCGGGCACATCCCCAGAAGAAGAACCAGTGAAGGATTTTCACGCCAAAACCCTTTGGTAAATTCTTTTCCTGCACTCATTTTGCACCTCCAGTGGATTGCATTGTCCGGGCGGGAGTCATCGCACGGCTTGAACGCATGCGTATTTTCTCCCGCAGCTGCAATTTAAGGCCCTCCAACTGCTTTTTGTTCCGCCTGACCCTTTTGCCCCTTGGCTTCCTCTGGATAGCACGGAGGGGAGCCGAGAGGCGATTGGCCCTGGAGCGGGGACCCATTACGCCATGTTTCCGTTGTCTTGCGCGATTAAAACGCTGGTTGCGGGCTTTTTCCGAGGGAGCGGCGCTCTTGCCGCCGGAAGCGGCATAAAACTCCAGCGCTGCCTTGACAATCCCCGTGACCGCCTTGGAAGAGATGGTGGCGCCGCTGATGGCGTCGATGGACCCGGTACGATCCACCTTTTTCACTGCCAGCTTTCCTTTGGTCAGAGAGAGCCCTTTGAACTGGCCAATCCAGGATTTCTCCTCGATGTTGGCGCCCAGCCCGGGGGTCTCGCTCTGGGTGATCACTTCGACCCCCTCAATGGTTCCCCGACTGTCAACCCCAACCATAACCCTGATCAGCCCGCTGTAAGGGCGGGAGATACCGGATGCCGAGTTGGAACTGAAAATAAAACAGGCCTTCTGGCCGGGACAATCGTAAACGGTGATGGCCTCACCCTTCTTTGATTTCACGATCCGTTCCACGGGGGCCGCGCAATCGGGGAAGATTTTCTTAACGGCGCGGGCTGCCTTGAGCTTGGCCTGCATGGCGATTTTTTTGCGGGTCATTTTATCGGCAAAGGCGAGGGCCCCGGCAGCCAGAGCAGAGATGAGCGAGAGAGTAACAACCATTTTTACCATATTGTTCATGACTTACTCCTCACTTTCTGAAAGCCGAAGGGTTTGGGAACCGTCCACCGGTCCAGGAGAGGTGTGACCGCATTCATGATGAGGATGGCGAAGGAGATCCCCTCGGGATACCCTCCCCACAGCCGGATAATAATAGTCAGGAGCCCAACTCCCGCTCCATAGATGAGTTTTCCGGTGGAAAAAATCGGGGCGGTCACGTAATCCGTGGCCATAAAGAAGGCTCCAATGAAGAGCCCTCCCGCAAAGAAGTGGAAGAAGGGATCCGCGTAATGCTTGGGATCAATACGCCAGGTGATGAGGGCCACGAATCCAACCGACGCGATGACTGCCACGGGGATGTGCCAGGTGATTATCTTTTTGTACAGCAGCCAGATACCGCCCAGGAGCAGCGCCAGCGCCGAGATTTCCCCGATGGATCCCGGGGTCTGCAGTCCAAAAACCAGATCGTTGATGTTAATATTGGGCATGGCCTGAACAGCGTTCTGCTTGATGGCCCCCAGGGGCGTCGCGGTGGTCACGGCATCGGCGACCTTGGTCGTTGCCACCCCCATGAATTTGCTTGCGTTCTCAAGTCCCCGGGGCAATGGCCAGGTGGTCAGGGGGCCGGGGAAGGCGATGAGCAGAAAAACTCGCGCGGTGAGCGCAGGATTGAAGGGGTTGTGGCCCAGCCCGCCGAACACCTGCTTGGCAATAATGATAGCCACGAAGCTGCCGATGAGGATGATCCCGGTGCTGATATTGGAGGGGAGGGTCAGCCCGAGCAAAAGCCCCGTTACTGCCGCGCTGCCGTCAAAACAGGCGCGCCAGTCCCGCTTCATGAAGAGCAGGGCGATGTACTCGAAGACAACCGCCGCGATGGTGGATACTGCGATCACCCGGGCCGCCTGGAAACCAAAAGCGTACACACTGACGAAGGTGGCGGGGATGAGGGCAAGGAACACATTCCACATGATCTTCTGGATAGAAGAGTTGTCGTGGACATGGGGAGAGTTGGCTACTGCGAAAGTTCTGTTTTCCATGGTCACTTGCTCTTTTTCGTTCTGAAGTAAACTTTAGCCAGCTGGAAGAACTGCACCAGCGGGCGCCCAGCGGGACACACGTAGGTGCAACTGCCACACTCAAAACAATAATCGAGAACAGACTCCTTGATCCCCAGCTCCTCAATCCGGTCATACAGGCCCATGGGGATCATGGATCCCAGAAGTTGAGGATTGAGCCTGTTGGGACAGGCCTTGATGCATCTGCCGCAGCGGATACAGGCGGAATAGGAGTCGGTCACCATCTCTTTTTCAGGAAGCACCAGGATCCCGCCTGTCCCCTTGATAATGGGCACGCCGTCCGTAGCCACGGACCGTCCCATCATGGGGCCGCCCAGGATGAGCTGTCGGGCGTTGTCGTTGTACCCACCGGAGAATTCCACGACCTCGGCAACAGAGGTGCCGATGCGGACCTGGAAGTTCCCTGGCTTCTTAACGCCCCGCCCTGTGACGGTGACGATCCTTGAGAGGAGCGGTTTTCCATTATAGACGGCGTCGTAGATTGCGTAGGCGGTCCCCACGTTGAACACAACCGCACCCACCTCCATGGGGAGGTTTTTGGGTGGCACTTCACGGCCCGTGATGGCACTGATGAGCTGCTTCTCTGATCCCTGGGGGTATTTCACCTCCAGCGGCACCACGGTTCCCTTTTTGCCCAGCGCCTTGCGCATCACCTTGATGGCGTCGGGCTTATTCACCTCGATACCAATAAAGAGCTTCTTCACATTGAGGATTCGTGCGGCAATCTCAAGCCCCTTGACAATATACTCGGCCTTCTCGAGCATGATGCGGTGGTCAGCTGTAAGATAGGGTTCGCACTCGGCCCCGTTGAGGATTACAAAATCGATGGGTTTGTTGGCAGGCGGCGAGAGTTTCACGTTGGACGGGAAGGTGGCACCGCCCATGCCGACGATACCCGCAGCTTTAATGGCGTTGAGGAGGGTCTCTTTGTCAGCTCCGAGGGGGTTCTCCACAGGAGCAAGCTCAATCCATTCGTCCTTGCCGTCTCCTTCGATGATAACAGCCTCAAGCCGCTTGCCCATGGGATGCTCCACCGGTTGTACGGCCTTCACCTTGCCCGAGATACTTGCGTGAACCGGCGCGGAGATGAACCCCCCCGCCTCCCCGATGACCTGCCCGGTCTTCACAAGGTCTCCCCGTTTCACCAGACACTTGGCCGGAGCCCCGATGTGCATGGAGAGGGGGATAATCACCTCTGCCGGGAGCGGCAGCTCCCGGGTTTCGGCTTTGGAAGACAAGTCTTTGTTATAGGATGGATGAATCCCACCCTTGAATGTTTTGGCTTTACTCATCCTTGCCCTCCTTGGCTGAACCCTCGGCGGCAGCCTTCTCCTGGGCCGCCTTGGCAGCAGCAGCCTTTTTGGCCTCGGCGGCAGCCAGCTTCTCAAGGCGTTCCTTCTCCTTGAACTCGGTCTTGGCAGCGGTGAAGTCCTCACGAGCCCGGTCGCTCTCCACGAACGCGCGTACCGAGAAAGCCCTTGTATCAACGATAACATCGTTGGGACACACATAGGGGACTGTACTCTCTGCCGTGGTTCCGGTGAAGGAAGCCAGATTGTCTTCTATGACAAAGGCGGCGTCGCTGCGGGCGCAGATGCGGCAGCCTATACAGCCCACTGTGCAGGAGGTGCGTGTAAGCGCTGCGATATCTTTGGAATTACACAGCACATGGACCGTGCGGCTTTTGGGAACCATGGAGATGACATGGGAGGGGCACGCCTGAACACACAGCCCGCACCCGATACATTTGTCAGCGTCGACGATGGCCACATTTCCCTGGTAAATGGTGATGGCGTCGGCGGGACAGACCCTCACGCAATCGCCATACCCCATGCAACCATGGCGACAATCCTTGTTCCCGCCAAGCAGGAACGCTTCGGCGCAACGGTTGACGCCCTCGAGGGGTCCACGGGCCGTGGCGCGTTTTTCGGTTCCTGCGCATTTCACCAGGGCGACCATGGCCTCCACATCCTGGGCGACCGTCCCCAGGATTTTTGCTACCGCGCTGGAGACAGCGGCTCCTCCCACGGGGCAGGCAGGGGGTTCCCCTTCGCCAACACATGCCTTGGCATAATCCCTGCACCCGGCCATCCCGCAGGCTCCGCAATTGGCGCCGGGGAGAACCTCTTCAATCTGGTCGATGCGGGGATCCTCCTCCACATGGAAGACCTTGGAAAAATAGGCCAGCAGCAGACCGAGGGCCAGACCCGTACCGAAAAGAACAACAATAGCGATGAGTATTCCATTCATAGCAGTTACCCCGGAACCAGTCCTGCAAACCCCATGAAGGCCAGGGAGAGGATCCCGGCGACGATGAGGGAACTTGCGGCACCTTTGAATGAGTTGGGAATATCGGATGTCTCCATGCGTTCACGGATCCCTGCGAAGAGCAGGAGGGCCAGGGCGAAGCCCACGGCACCAAAGAAGGAGTAGGTGAGCATCCCAACGAAATTATGGCCTTTTTCGATAGTGTCGATGGCGACACCCAAAATGGCGCAGTTGGTGGTGATGAGCGGCAGATAGATGCCCAGCGCCTCGTACAGAGCGGGGGAAATCTTCTGAATGACCATCTCCGTGAGCTGCACCAGGGAGGCGATGACCAGAATGAACACAATGGTCCTCAGATATCCCAGGTCGAAGGGCAGTAGCAGGTATGTGTACAAAAGGAAGGTGACCGTGGAGGCCATGACCATGACAAAAAGCACAGCCATCGCCATTCCAAGGGCGGTGGAGAGCTTCTTGCTGACCCCCAGGAACGGGCAAATTCCAAGAAATTTACTCAGGATCAGGTTGCCGATAAAAACCGAATGGATTGCTAAAAGGAGATATTCCATGTTGTCTTAGACCTCCTCGTCCCCTCTAAATGAATCCAGTGTATGTTTCAAGGAAAAAGTTCCCCTTTTCACAAAGGGAAGGAGGCAGGCCAAACTGCGAGATCCCAGCGGGTCCGGACAAATCAGGAACCCGTACTCTCAAAAGGTTCCCCAACCTCAGGACGGGCCGGAAAAGCGATCCTGTTCGTGTCCCCGGATGGAGAAGAGTGCGTTGGGAAGGTAATCAATGAGGTCAGTGGCGCGCAAGGAGAGCTCGCCTCGCTCCTGGGCGACGAGATCACCGGAGCGGCCATGGAGAAAGACCCCCACGGCCATGGCGTCGAAGGGGTTGGAACGCTGGGCCACCAGCGCCCCTATCATCCCGGTGAGCACATCGCCGCTGCCCCCGGTTCCCATGCCGGAGTTTCCCGTGGGGTTGATGGCGGTGCGTCCGTCGGGCGCCGCGATAATGGAGCGGGCGCCCTTGAGCGTCACATAGACATTGTGTTCCCGGGCAAAGGATGAGGCTGTGCTTCTGCGGTGGTGCTGAATCTCCTCCACGGATTTTCCCGTCAGCCGGGCCATCTCCCCGGGATGTGGCGTGATAATCACCGGCGCCCCCGCTTTTTTCAGGATGGAAGGATCTCTTGCCAGCAGATTGAGCCCGTCGGCGTCGATAATCAGTGGAACTTCCGTGCGCTCGATGAGGGCCGCCAAGAGTTGGAACATCCCCTCTCCCACGGGTATACCGGGCCCGATAACCACCACATCCTTCTCGCGGGTCAGGGACATGAGATGGTCCATATCCGCCAGGGAGGGTTCCACCCCGGGCGCGCACAGTTCGGCACACATAGCCTCGGTGAGTCTGTTCATGAGGATATCCTGCACATCAGCCGGCGAGACCAGGGTCACCAGACCGCTCCCCATGCTTATGGCGGCCTCGGAGCACATGATGGCGGCCCCGATCTTCCCTCTGGAGCCCGCAATGATTGCAAGGTGCCCGAAGGTGCCCTTATGGCCTCCCCGGGGCCTGAAGGGCAGGTGGTCCCGAATCCACGCGTCGGTGAGGAGGAAACAGGTGGGTCGGCCATGGGAGACAGCGGGCAGCGAGATATCGACGATATCTATCTCTCCGCAGTAGGAAAAGCCCGGGGAGGTAAACTGCCCTATCTTTCCGTAGCCGAAAGTAACCGTGAGATCGGCCTGGATGGCCTCATCCCCCATGACCGCCCCCGTATCGGCGCAGAGCCCCGAGGGCATATCAATCGCTATCTTGATGGCCGGCGAGGCGTTGATGGCGGAGATCATCTCACGGGGGATCCCCGTGACCTCCCGATCCAGCCCTGTCCCGAAGATGGCGTCGATAATAAAATCCGCCGTGTGGAACATCTCTTCAAGATAGAGAATGTCGGCGGTGGAGTTGATCTCCACGATGGGTATTTTCAGCGCCTTGGCCGCCATGAGATTGGTTTTGGCATCACCGGCAATGGACTCCTCGTTTCCCAGGACCACAATGTTCACTTCGCAACCGGCGTTGGTGAGGTGACGGGCCGTAACGTAGCCGTCGCCCCCGTTGTTTCCCTTCCCGGCCACAACCAGGAAGGAGGAACCTTCCCCGGGCCAGCGTTTCAGGATCGCCCGTGCCGTGCCGGCTCCCGCAAGCTCCATGAGCGCAATTCCGGGAATTCCAATGTTGTTGATGGCATGTGCATCAAGGGATCTCATCTCTTTGGCAGTTACCAGTCTCATCTTCAACTCCTTGGAAGCAAAAAGTTCACGGGCAGGCCAGACCGTTAAACGTAGGTCATGAGCGCCAGCATCTCGGCCACGGCCTCGGAGAGACCGGTGAGTGCGGCCCGCGAGATGATGGAGTGACCGATATTGAGCTCAACCAGACCGGGCAGATGCAGGATCCCCCGGACGTTTGTGTAATCGAGACCGTGGCCGGCGGCGAGGCCAATCCCCAGCTCTCCGGCCTTCTCTGAAGCGTTTTCCAGACGTGCCAGCTCGCGGTCACGCTTCTCTCCCCTTGGAGCCAGGGTGTAATCACCGGTGTGCAGCTCCACCATAACTGCGCCCAGGTCCTGTGATTTCTGGACCATCTCGGGCTCGGGATCAATAAAGAGGGAGACACCGATGCCCGCGGCTGCGAGCCGGGAGATGGCCTCCCCCACGGCGCGCTCCGTCTCGGGCTGGAGCAGGGCCAGCCCCCCCTCTGTGGTTTTCTCTTCGCGCTTCTCCGGCACCAGTGTGACCAGATCCGGCACGGTCGCGAGGGCGATTCCCACCATCTCGGGTGTGGCCGCCATCTCCAGATTGAGGATCGTCTTTACCGTCTCCCTGAGCACCCGAACATCTCTGTCCTGGATGTGGCGGCGGTCCTCCCGAAGATGGACCGTGATGCCATGGGCCCCGGCCAGCTCGCAGATCGCAGCCGCGGTTACGGGATCGGGGAATCTGGTCCCCCGCTGCTGGCGCAGAGTCGCGATATGATCGACGTTGACATGCAATCTTATGCCATCCATTTAATATCTCCTTGGAATCAGTGGGTGAGAATCTCTGACAGCTCCTTGGCAAGGGCCGTCGCCAGAGCGCGGTCTTCCGATTCCACCAGAATCCGCACCTTGTTCTCCGTACCCGAATACCGGATAAAAATTCTCCCGTTTTCCCCGAGCTGCCCCTCGCCCCTGGCCACGGCGTCGGAGAGCCCCGGAATAGTTTCCAGCGCAGGCTTCTCTTTCACAGCGAGGTTGAGGAGCACCTGGGGCACATGGGTGATGATGCGTTTGAGCTCCGAGAGCGGTTTGTCTTCTTTTTTCATGGTGGCGAGCACCTGCAGGGCCGCCACGATCCCGTCCCCCGTGGTTGAATGATCCCGCAGGATGATATGTCCCGACTGTTCGCCACCAACGTTATAGCCCTTTTCGAGCATGGTCTGGACGACGTAGCGATCCCCGACCGCGGTCCTCACTACCCTGCCCCCCATACGCTTCATTGCGTGCTCCAGACCAAGATTACTCATGACCGTGGCAACCAGGGTCCTCTCATTGAGGGTCCCCTCGTGGATCATGCGGGAGGCAATAATGGCCAGAATAGCGTCGCCGTTTACTTCCTCGCCTTTTTCGTCAACAAAGATTACCCGGTCGGCGTCGCCATCGAGGGCGATCCCCAGATCGGCCCGGTAGGTGCGGACCAGCTCTGCGGTCTTTTCAGGGAACAGCGCCCCCGCGTGGCTGTTGATGTTGGTCCCGTTGGGAGCGACACCTACGGGAATAACCTCTGCGCCCAGCTCGCTGAAAATGAGCGGCGCGACTTTGTAAGCTGCCCCGTTGGCGCAGTCGACCACAAGGCGGAGCCCGTCGAGAGTATAATCATTGGGGAAGGTGTTCTTGCAGAAAGTAATATATCGCCCCGTAGCGTCATCGATCCGTTTGGAGCGACCGATGTTGTCCCCCGAGGCCAGGTGCTTCGAGAGCAGGGGGGAGTCCATCAGTTCTTCTATCCGCAGCTCCATTTCGTCGGGAAGTTTATACCCGTTGGAGGAGAAAAACTTGATGCCGTTGTCATTGAAGGGGTTGTGGCTGGCGCTGATGACGATCCCCGCGTCGGCACGCATGGTGGAAGTAAGGTGGGCGATGGCGGGGGTAGGCATGGGGCCCACGAAGAAGACATCGGATCCCATGGACATGATCCCCGCGGCGATGGCGTTCTCGAACATATAACAGGAGAGTCTGGTGTCTTTGCCGATGAGAAATCGCCCGTGGCGGGTCTGCTTGGAAAAAA
>JAHJLU010000685.1 GCA_018821745.1 Myxococcota bacterium
TCATTGAGCTGGACGATGAGATACACCTCCTGCATCTCAGCTACTGCGAAGATGTTGGCAATGGTACCCTCTGGAAGTGCAGGCAGGTCATAACGAAGATCAGGCACCATGTCATCATCCACGTCTATGCCGAGAATATAGGCTCCTGCGGGGAGGTCCATATATGCTCCCACATCCCCAAAACCCACATTGGTGAAGAGCGCCGTGGGGTTTTCGGGATCGCTGATTTCCCATATATCAACCTCTCCCACGCTGGCCGCAGTGTGAATCGCGCGGACACGGATATCTCCTGCCTCAAGACCAGACCAGTCCTCCTCCAGCAGCAGCGCCTTTATGTCCCCGAGGTTGTCATAGGCGACCGCCGTGTAGGCGCTACCTCCCATAAGCATGGCGTTCTCGATATCAAGCACGCTCTGATCAACCGGGGTGTTCGTTGCGGTGACATTAAACGTGTAGGTGCCTGCGTCTACCTCAAGAAATTCAGTTCCCTCGGGGAACATGAGATTGGTCACCACGGAAGTCTCACCGTTAACATATATGTCCACGCCGGGGGCGTCCGGGGAGAGATGCAACACTCTTATGCTCGCGGTCGTGGCGTTGTTGGTGTTGTTCACGTTGTTAATGTTATTTGTGTTGTTACTGTCATCATCGTCGTCGCAGCTCACCGTGGCGAACGAAAAGAAGAGAGCAACAAGGGCAAAACTTAGGGTTAGTGTAATTTTTTGAAACGTTTTCATTGTGGTACTCCTTATGGTGTAAGAGTTTGGCATGTTCTTTGAGCCAGGGACTCCCAAAGTCTCTTCGGTGTTTGACTTGCACCCTCACGCGGGTGAAAATACTGTCCACCGAGATGGGTAAATTGAGATATAAGAATCTCTATTCTTCTATTAAGGGTAGCGCAGCAAGAGACATCAACAATTCCCCTTCGGTGGAAAGCAGAAAAATTGGGTTGAGCATCCCCCATAATCGGTGAAGCCACACAAATAATCGGCCAGTACCACCTTGTGGGTCTCATGAGCGCAGAGAAGAAAAGGTGTTTTTACGGGAAAATGGTATTTGCGCCTCCAGTTCGCGATTGGCGGCGGTCACCCCTATTTTCACCACAAACCCCCTGTTGGGCCAAATGAGCCCCGGAGTTGTCCTCTCTCGTGTGTTCAGCCGCCTGTAAAATTGGCCAAGTTCATGTTCCTCAAATGTTTTTACAAGGCTCTTGCTATTATACAGCGTCTTTTTTATCATGGAACAACGTTGAAAGGAGTGTAGGCATGAAGCAACGAATCGCAGTAATCGGAGGAGGCATCTCGGGTATTATGGCGGCCCACAGGCTGCAATCCGACTATTTGGTCACACTCTTTGAGCGACAAGACTACCTTGGCGGACATACTCACACGATAACAGTTCCATCGGGCCCCGATGAAGGGCTCCACGTAGACACAGGGTTTATCGTTTTCAATGATTGGAACTATCCTGTCATCATGGACTTCTTTGCAGAGCTTGGGATCACCGGAAAACCAACGGTGATGTCCTTCTCATACAACAGCCAAAAACAGCAACTGTTTTACTCCACCAGGGGCCTCAGAGGTCTCTTTGCCCAGCGATCAAATATAGTGAGGCCTCGCTACTGGCGATTCCTCGCCGGTGTGTTAACACACGGCCCCATCCTTTCTCGAGCGCTCAGGGAGGGGGACCTGTCGGGCAAGTCTCTGCGCCAGTTCTTCCTGGAGAGCAAGCTTCCCATGGAAGTCTTTGAGTGGCTTGTAATTCCAATGGCCGCGGCGATCTGGTCTGCTTCTTTTGAGGAGATCTGGCAGTTCCCCGCCGAGACCTTCGCCCGGTTTTATCACAACCACGGGCTCCTTTCCCTGTGGCATCATCCCCAGTGGTATTTTGTGGAAGGCGGGAGTCACACCTATGTTCGCAACTTCAGGGAACGCTTCCAGGGCGAGGTGCGCTGCAGCGCCCCTGTGACACGTGTAGACCGCTCCGAGGAGGGCGTTGTGATTCATTGTAACGGGGGCACAGAGGCCTTTGACAAGGTGGTCATCGCGGTGCACGCAGATGAGGTGCTGGGGCTCCTCGCTGCCCCTACCCCGTCCGAGCAGCAACTCTTTGCCCCCTGGAGTTACTCACAAAACATCACCTATCTCCACAGTGATGAGCGGTTCATGCCTTCCCACAAAAGCACCTGGGCTGCCTGGAACTATGTGGAGCGCAACGATCTCAAGCGGCAGAGCCCCGTGGCTGTAACCTATCACATGAATGCACTTCAGAATCTGAAGGCGGTACAGCAGTGGCTTGTTACCCTCAATCCCCATGAGCCTCCTCGCTCTGAGCACGTGGTGGCGCGCATTGTTTATCGCCACCCGGTTTTCTCCTATGCCTCCCTGGAGACCCAGGCCAGACTTCCCTCACTCAACGGCATATTGAGCACCTGGTATTGTGGGGCCTATTTCAAAAATGGCTTCCATGAAGATGGCGCGGTCTCGGGCAAAAACGCCGCGAATCATATTCTCACAACGAGTCGCA
>JAHJLU010000686.1 GCA_018821745.1 Myxococcota bacterium
AAAGAAGAAAAGAACAAAGAGCAGCAGCATGGGCAGCCATGACATGAGCAGGGAGGGCCACCAGGACTCGGATTTTTTCTCGAGCTCGTACTCGACCTCCTCCTCCCCCAACTTCTCCAGCAGCTGGGGACTCACCAGGCCAGTCGTTTTGAACTTGGCGTTACCATTGACATATTTTCCTGTGATAGTGTTGCCCACGATCTTCACGTCGGCGAGTTTTTCCCCGTTCTCCACATCGGCGATGAACTTGGAGAACTTGATTTCGTTGATATTTTCGTCGTTTTTGTTCCACATTTTGAACAACATGACAAAAAGACCAATCAACACTATCCAGACCAGAATTGTTTTATGAGACTGTTTCACCGGAACCTCATTTACTCGTTTTTCCCGCCAAATAGACAGCAGGCTCGTTGCCTCCACCGTGATTGGATTTGGTGCTGCCGGGGCAATCGCACCAGCGATCCGTATGTGGTGCAGGAACAAAAATCAGCCAGATCCAGGAATACTGGCCAGAGGGGTATTTCATCCCCGAATCCTCAGATGCTCATTTTATGGGAAAATTTGCCCATAGAGGCTAACATCGGACTGATATTACATCTAATCTTTTATTGCTCAAAGTCAACTCTAAAAGGGCTTTTCCGGTTCTTTTCACTGGCAGCCGAAGCACGCCGGGTGCCTGCTGCCCGCCCATTGCCTCTGGAATAGGTGAGGGAAAATGATTTGCCCCGGGGAATATGGGGCCGCTGTGCTATTCAACAGGGTTGATGATGTTCATGTCTGATCCGCCGGGATAGCCGTATGAGCCGACGTTGTAATATCCATATACGGAGAGGCCCACCGGCATGTCGGAACTGACAGCGTGGACGCCCTCAGTCATGGCACAGGTCATCTGAACATAGGCCTGGCCATTGTAGTCGACGATGGGGGCATTGACGCAGTTGGTCTGGAACTCCTCCAGTGCCGAACCGTCGATATAGACGGCGGCTCCCTGGGGCATGGCCAGGACCATGTAGTTGTCTTCAAAGGTCTCGGGAACGAGGAACACATATTCTTCCCTGTGCTGGTCAACCGCGGGGAACATAATCATGGTGGGATCTCCGTTTCCACCGGGGATGTAGCCCTGGCTGATGAGGATCTGGCCCACCATGACAGCACCACCCTGGGATGAAAGGGTGAAGCCTTCCTGGGCCCAGATGGTGATCTGTTCACCGGCGTTGAGACTCAATGAAGGGAAGGCGGCGAGTGAAGTGGTGACCACGGTGTTATTTTCTGTTGCGAGGATACGATAGAGGTCGGGTTCTTTCCATGAGGAGTCCGTGGAGCGGACTGGAGAACGGCTGATCACATAGTCCCAGCCAAGGGCGCGGGTGGGGAACATCTGCTGCTCGAGGTGGTCGGTGCAGCAGCCATCGTCACCCCAGCCGCCCGGAGGGGGTGGAGGCTCTGCGCCGCCAAACCCGATGCCGCGCTCCAGGCTGGAGAAGACGGCCACGGGGCTGGTGGATTCGATGGTTGTCCCGGTGAAGTCGCCGTTGTGGGGGGAGGTGAGGCAGTCTTGCATGGGCACGTCTTTGGGCTGGAATGACTCAAGGTTCACCACGTCAAAGGCGCCGATGGTGAAGGTGATGGGGGTTCCCTTGGGCGTCTCGGCGATGACGAGACCGCTGTCTCCTCCGGATGCCGTCACGGCATGGTTGGGGTAGACAGTGACCAATGTGTTCGCTGTGGTACCGATGATGGTCACCGAGGTGTGATCGGGGATGGACTCCTGGGGAAACATATCAGAGCCGCAGGGGTTGGCCGTGGGCCAGCCCATCACATAATAATGGTATCCCAGGGACTGGGTGGGGATGAGGATGGAGGCGTCATTTGAGAACTGCTGGATAATGGGGTTGAACTGGTAGGCCACGGCGGGGCCGTCGGTGACAATTCGATAGGCGTGGGAGGAGACAAAAGTCCCCGAGCCTGAGTTCCGGCTGTAGGTCCCGTTCTGTCCCATGGCGCCGTCGACCTCGCGCTGGG
>JAHJLU010000687.1 GCA_018821745.1 Myxococcota bacterium
CGGTCTGAGGGCCGTGGCTTTTGGCGTGGAGAGCGGCTCGAAGAAGGTCCTGAGGCTCATGTACAAGGGGATCACACCGGAACGCATCCGCGTGGTCAACCGTAATTTCCACGAGGCGGGGATAACCACAGCCTGGATGACCTTTCTGGGGCACCCGGGAGAGGGATTCACCGATGCCCGGGCCACCCTGGATTTGCTGGGGGAGGAGCACCCTATGGTGGATCAGTTTATCGTCGGCACCTTCGGGTTGACCCAGGGTTCCCGCATCGCCTGCAGGCCGGAGGAGTTCGGAATTGGGTCTATCTATTTCACCGCCGGCGATGTCTTCAGGCTCTTTCCCCAGTACTCTGAACACCACCAAACGAGCGCCGCGACACCATCCGAGGGTGATGAGATTGACCGGCAGATTGACGCACTCTCGGCCAGGTATCACCTGGATCATTACCCATGGGCCGGGGCTATCTCCACCCACCACTCCTTCTTATATCTTCGCCGTTACGGGCAGCGGGTCTTCAATGGGCATTGGCCCCCGGCCAAGGGGGCAAAGCCAGCGGGGAGACCGGCATCGAGAGTTCGACCCAGGTTTTCCCTAAGGGCCATCCGAAGGGCCGAGGAGCGGTTCATGGAGCACTACCTGGAGCAGGCCATGGAACCAGACCCGGTGACAGGCCAGGCATTGCTCAGTTACGAACATTTTCAGGCCGCCCTGGACCGCGGAGTTCCCTGAACACAGCCCGCTTTGCCCCAACCATGGAAGGACTATCAATTCAATATGGTTCTTCGGTGAACATGCAGACCACCATTTCGCATTCCCCCGTCAAAGCTAGCTTGGGTCTACGATGCGGCCCATGAAGAGGATGGTGCCCGTGATTTTATCGCGGATAAGGAAGATGTAGGGGCGATTCAGGGAGACGATGGTCCCCGGCACGGAGGTGTTCCCCACCACCACCGCCGTGGCCGCCGCCGCCTCGGTGCCGTCTTCGTTTACCGCCACAAAGGCCTTGTGGAGGATGTCGGTGATGACCAGGTCCCGCTGCCCGTTGAGGCCCGAGAAGTCAGCTGTTGTGCCGTCAAAGGGGGCCACCATGCCCATGTTCTGGAGGAGCTCCTTCACATTCAGGCGGTGCTCAAATTCAAACCTGGGCATACTGAAGAGCATATGCGTGGAGACGAGCCCCGAGAGGGCGCCATTGATGAAGCTCGCGTCCAGGGTCGCCTGGAAGGTATCCATGGTCCCGGCGTCGGGAGCGATGAAGTTCATCACGTCCGCCATCTCGGTCTCCGTGGTGCCCTCGGCGAAACCATGGCTGCCTGAGGCCATTGACACAAACAATGCTTTGCACCTTATTTCCCTCTCAGGCTGTCCAAACAACCGGGACCATCTCTCTGGAGCATGGTCCGGTTTTATGGCGCAGAGCCGAGAACAGGCACGGGGAAAAGGACAATGTCGTGCCCGCTCGAGGACGAATGGCCGTAGGTGTTTGTACCATCTCCAAGAATTCCGTTGTCGTCCCGACACCAGCAGAACGCCGAACCATCGGTTCTGACGAGACAATAGTTATCCATCGAGGCAGCATCATTCATTAGACCGGCGCCACTCGGTCCCGCCAGGGGAACCGGCAGCAGCTTCGGCGAGTCCAAGGTACTGATTCCAAGCTGGCCGAAATTATTATCACCCCAGCAGAAGACCTCCCCTGTCGACTTCCGTGCGCAGAAAGTACCAAGGAGCCAGCCTGAACTCACCTCCACAACGTCAGAGAGATAATTGGAGGCATCTTCATTCAGCACAGCAACAGGGAAGGGGTAATCACCACTTGGTTGATTGTTTCCAAGAATGCCGCTTCCCCAGCAAATGACGTTCCCGTTTGTACGGACGGCACAGGCAGCACCGGAATTATTGGTTGCACTCCTAACGTTTACCAGGTTGACCGCACCGCCAGTATCCTTCACATTCACCGGGTAGAGGTAGTTGAAGGCGGTCGGATTCTGTTGATAAGAGTTACAGTGCCCCCAGGTGACGAGCGCTCTGGATGCTCCGATGATTGCCTTTCCTCCGCAGGCCCCCGTCCGACTCAGAGAGAGATCCTTGACCTCCGTGAGAACCCCTATGCCGTTGATGCCGACAACCTGAGAAGGGTAGGCTGCCGAAGCGGCGGTACTGTTGATCCCGAGACATCCCTGAGTATCGCCGTTGTTGCCCCAGCACCAGAGGGTTTCATCTGTTTTGAGGGCACAAAAGGAATACACACCATTGAATATGCGCTGGACATTTTCCAGATAGCCAACACCTCCGGGACCCCGTACACGAACGGGGACAGAACTGTTTGTGGTGCCGCCATCCCCAAGCTGCCCAGACCAATTGGCTCCCCAGCACCAGACTGATCCGTCGGTGCGGACTGCGCAGACTGAATGCTGGCCCACGGAGAAATCTATAACGTTGTCCATCCATCCCATGCCGGCAGGTCCGAGGACCCTCACGGGAGCCACTTTTCCGACCAACGTACCGTCACCCAGGTTGCCATTATCGCCATAGCCCCAACACCAAAGGCCGCTGCTGGAATCGAGCGCGCAGCCGTTGTAGTCCATCTGATTCACTTTCACCCAGGTCAGGCAGTTGTACTCCGGCGTGCAGGAGGAGAGTTCGCATGTGCGGCTGCCTCCCGCGAAGCCGAGGTCCCCGCAGGGGGGGGTTGCGACGTCGAAGTTGGCACCGTCGCAGGACTCGAAGCCCGACTGGATCACTCCGTCTCCGCAGTAGCCGGCACAGTTAAAGTCATTGATCTGACAGTTGGGAAGGCACGAAAATGTACCCGAATAGCAGGTGCGGCCGCCAAAGTCGGTGCCGTCACAGGACTCGCCGAAGGTCCCGTCCATGGTGCCGTCGCCGCAGGTGCCAGTGCATCCGCTGGTGTCAAGCCCGCAGGACATATCACAGGCCAGCGTGCCCTCGTAGAAGCCAGCTGAAATGCAGGTATTCGCTCCGAGAAGAGCGCCGTCGCAAACCTCACCGTAGCCGTCGTCCAGGGTGCCGTCGCCGCAACTTCCCGAGCACTCGGATGTGTTCACGGTACAGTCGGCGTTGCAGGAGACAGTCCCCGTGTAAAAACCTTCGCTGAGACAGGTGTGGCCATTCATGGCCGCACCGTCGCATGCCTCGCCATTATCGGCGATGCCGTTGCCGCAAAGGTCGATGTTGTTGCACGCCGTTGTATTCCATTGGCATGAAGACGAACAGGTGAGAGTGCCTCCCAGAAAGCCAAGGTCGCGGCAGGTCGTTGAAAAGGCCAGACCAGGCTCACATGCCTCACCGTTGTCAAGGGTGCCGTTGCCGCATGTGGCACCAACGCAGCGGGAATAGTTGAACCG
>JAHJLU010000688.1 GCA_018821745.1 Myxococcota bacterium
AGCCTCCTGCTTTCGGCGATTCGCCACAAGCAGATTGTTCAAAAGGTCTTACACAACCTGATTCCTGCCGCTCTCTTTGGCTGCATAGAGTGCCTGGTCCGCAGCTTTGACAAGTTCTTTGGCCGTTGTCATTGGAGGAGAGAAGTGTGCGACACCAATACTGATGGTCACCCTTACCCCCTCAAACTCCAGCAGCGAAGTGGCTTTTTGCAGCCTCTCAGCTACCTGCACCGTCGTTTCCCGGGTTACCCTGGGCATGACAATCACCATCTCGTCCCCCCCATATCTCGCCGCCAGATCCATGGCCCTCACGGTACGCAAAATGAGCCCCCCGATCTCCCGGAGGACCACATCTCCCACCGGATGCCCGTAGGTGTCGTTGACACTTTTAAACTCATCAATATCCAGCATCAGCAGCGAGAGAGGAGAGCTGTTCCGCTTGGCCTCCTCCACCTCACGCTCGAGGATCACCTCAAACACCTGGCGCATATAGAGCCCGGTCAACTCATCCCTGGTGGCCGCATCGGCGACAAAATCACTCTTCGTCTCCTCCATGATGCACGGATCCTGCAGCTCGTGGCTGATGTTGGTGAGGTAGTCGAGGGCGGCAACAGCGACCCCCACATCCCTCCCCATCTTCCTGTTCATCGTGGAGAGGTGATGGAGAATACCGTGCCACATGGACCTGGCCTCCTTCTCACCATAGGATTCGTGGACAAGGGCGAGCATTATCTCGGAATAGAGCGACTTGGGGTAGAGCCCCTCATATACCGATCGAACCTTTGGGGAGGTGGCAATCATCGAGATCACCTCAAGGGTAAGTTCCCGATCTTCATAATCTACCAGCTCCTCAATATTGTGCTTATCCTCGAAATCATCCATTGTGCGCGTTCCCTGTCCTTCCCAGCCTGGCTGGATACAACACTTCAGTATACTCCCTGTTCGCCATAAAAATTCCTTTGTTTTTCAGTTTCGTACGTTCAGCGCCCGGGCCACGATACCGCCGCGTCAACTCTCGCAGCAGAGCACCTGCCCGGTTATAGGCGCAAGGAGTTAGCGCTCAATTGATAGTTCTGTATTTTGTGGTTATTGTTGTATTGCTCAGCAACATGGTCCCCCCCCCCACGCGATAAAAAAAAAAAAGTTATACCGTAAAATCATCATTTTTCATTTCGAACCCCTCTCAAATGCTGTGCGGGAACAACGAATGCCTACACCGTTATAGTGATCTATATCTGACGGAACCCAACCATCTCTGTATGTATTACCGTGTTCCGCATATGAGAACAAGGAGTAGTAAGTAATGCCACGACAAGAAAAATCTCCCGTTTGACCAGGACCAGTTGGATCTAACTCTGGGCTATTAAGATAGTAATCCCACTGGTAGTTATCAAGCACCCATTCTGAGGCATTTCCTATCATGTCATAGACTCCATAGGGCGAAATCCCTGTGGGGTGCGCATTCACAGGCTCCATGCCGCTGCATGTATTGTGGGCGATGAGAGTGCAATTACCAGCAGTGTCACCCCAAGGATTCAAAAAGCCGCTTGGGGCAGGTCCGCGAGCGGCCTTCTCCCATTGCGCCTCAGTGGGCAGAGTCTTTCCTTCCCACTGGCAATAGGCGAGGGCCTGTACTCGGCTCACATAATGGACAGGGTAGGTATCGAAGAGTGCATCTTCATACTCCGGGTAAGATTGTGGCGGTGTGCATGCACCATCGGTCACACATTCCCTGTAGGCTCTATTGGTCACAGGGTAGATGTCGATAAAATAAGGAGAGAGGTACACGGTATGTCTTGGCAATTCATTTTCATAACTTTCCTCGCCTTCGATTGCACCCATGTAAAAGGGGCCAGCGGGAATGCACACCTCATCCCTGAAATCAACTGTACCCGTATTGGGCTGGAGCTGGCACTGGTCCGTACAGTCCTGACCATCAACCCACATGCAGGCAGAATCACAACTTCGCTCTCGGATATACCCGAGGGGAGTGCAATCTTCAGTGGTCCACTCGGAGGTCCCGGAACTGCACTCACCAGGGTTTTCACACTCGCTCCAATCCTCCCACTCACAGGTGGCTGTGCAGGAGCGGTTCATGGTTCCGCAGAAGCCGCAGTCACTCTGATCGGATTCCCAGGGGAAGCAGCTGCCTTCACCCTGGCAGTCCGTGGGGAACTCCCAGACGAGGTCGGCGGTGCACATGACCGTGGCGGTGCCACACTTGCCGCAGGGGACCTCTTTGGTGGTCCCCGCCTGGG
>JAHJLU010000689.1 GCA_018821745.1 Myxococcota bacterium
CCGCAAAATAGGTGAGGGCCGCCGCGTTCAATACACGGGCAACCCCCAGGGACTCCCGCTGATTCACAATCCCCGTCTGGACAAGCTGGAGTTTGGCCCGGCGTGATGCATCCCACTCCACGGGGAAGGTGACTGCCTGGAAGGCTACCACGGCGGAGAAGAGAATAATCCCGCCCCACACCATCACCGCCGAGTGCAGCAAAAACCCCACAATGATTGCGATATAGGCGAAGTTGGACCCCAGGTTGGCCGGGCCCACCAGCTCCTGTCTGAGCCGCATGGGGGCGTAACCCCGGGCGTGCTGGATCGCATGTCCCACCTCGTGGGCAGCCACACCCACAGCTGACACGGAGCGGCCGCTGTAAACCGGGGAAGAGAGACGCACCACCCGGTCGGCGGGATCGTAGTGGTCCGTGAGGAACCCGTCATGGGGCTCCACGCGCACGTCATGTATACCCTCGCGGCGTAAAAGCTCACGGGCCACCTCGGCCCCGCTCATGGGCCGGGAGAGCGAGATGCGTTCATACCGGGAGAAGGTGGACTTCACCTTGTAGCTGGCGTAGAGGGCGAGTAAAAGACCGGGGGCGGCAATGAGGAAATAAAGGGGATCAAGTATCATGACAACCTCCTCTCAATCGCAATATGGGTCTCCTTGCCCACGGGTCAAGGGGGCGTTTTATTTTGAACCGGGAGGTGTTTTTTGATAGATTTTCTGCAGGCCACCCATGTGAGCGGGAGTGAAAATGACGACCCTGATCGACCTGAAATGCCCCAACTGCGGCGCGGGATTACCCTCTCCCGAACCCCACAGCGCAACAACCGTCTGTGAATACTGCCAGGCTTCCATTGCCGTTCATCACCACGACACCCCGGAGCAGGAGATTCCCACCCAGGGATTTCATGTCCGAATGCCCGCCTCAAATATGGTGGAAACCCCCAATATGGAAGCTTCGCCTCAGCGGCGGGAGACCCCCCGGGACGGCGAGCTTCTCAGGGAGGTCATCGCCAGGCAGAACGCCGCCGAGCCATCATTTAGCTTTGCAGGCTGTCTCGTCGTCTGGGTTCTTGTTGTGGGCCTCATCGGCGGCATCGTGGGGCTGGTGTTTTTTCTCAAGGGAAAAGACAATACGCGCCGCAAAAATATGATCGCCAAGAGCGAGCGGGAGAGCAGGGAACGTGAAGACAAGCGCCTCCTCGACCAGTACCGGCGGGAACTGAAGGGTTTCATCCAGGACCGGGAGCGGAGCACCGAAGATATTGAAGACTCCCTCAGGAAACGCATCGACGCGCTCCTGACCCAAAAGGATTACCCCATCCCCTTCCACGGCTCGGCCACGGCAAAATACCCCATCATTTTCTTTGTGCCCTATGTCAACCACTTCGCCGATCGAAACAAGTCCATGGAGCTGCTGCGACAGAAGATCACGAAGGAACACCCGGGGCTCTTCCGGTGGTACATTATCCCCATGGGCCATAAGTTCTACCACAGCTCCCTGACCCAGGTCGCGGCCTTCGAGATCCTCAGGGAGAAGGGGGCCAAGGCCTGGTGGGACTATTTTAAGATGTTCACGCGGTACGCCGACATGGGGATGCCCCGCACCTTCCAGTATATCCTCAGGGGACAGGGAGAACCACGGGATCAGAAGGAACTTTACAGGGAGCTCGATAAACTGAAAAAAGGATTCCTGCACAAGATCCGCCGGACCGGTATTGACGCCAACGCCTTCATCGCCGGGGTAAAGGCGAAGAAACACAAGGAAATCACGGATAAAATCCGTGAAATTTCAGTGGACCTGACTATCGCATCCTATCACTACGGCGGGATAATTCTGGGGAACTACATCTGGAAGGTGGGGGATATCTCTTACCGTAATGAAGACTTCTTCGGCTGGATCTACCCCGAGCTTAACAAAAAACGCGCAGCGCTCCTCAAGCGGGGGCTCACCCCTCCAAAACTGCCCTGACGGGACCTTTTTATTCATGTCACACACTCCAAACCACCTCTCTTTCTCACAACTGGTCTTCCAGGGCTCCCTGGTGCTGGTCTCCTCCGCGGATCACACAGTTCCCGCGGATTTCCATGCCATTTCGGGCAAGGACCACTGTGTGGTGAGCCGTGGAACCGCCCCTGTCCATCCCCACGACGAAATACAATGGGTTGAGGTGGAGACAACCTTCACCCCCACCGAGGAGTATGTTTTCCTCAATCCCCGCGTCCTTTTCCCTTCGCTCAATGCGGTGGATTTTGCCGCTCTGGGCAGAGCGCTGCAAATCATGGATTTTCGCCGCACCAACGCTTTCTGTGGCCGGTGCGGGGGAGCCACAAAGCAGTCAACCACCGAAGAGGCTCGGGTCTGTCACCACTGCAAGAGCACCCTCTATCCCGTCATCGCTCCCGCCATCATCGTGGGGATAGAGCGGGATGGCAAAATCCTTCTGGCGCGGGGTTCCCAGCACCCGGCGGGCCGTTTCAGCGTGCTGGCAGGATTCGTGGAACCGGGGGAGACCCTGGAACAGGCGGTTATCCGGGAGGTCCACGAGGAAGTCTCCATTGACATAAAAGAAATCAAATACTTTGGCAGCCAGCCCTGGCCCTTCCCCCACTCCCTCATGGTGGGCTTCACCGCCAAATGGGCCTCGGGGGAGATCGTCATCGACGGCAACGAGATAGCACACGCCGACTGGTTCGATGCCTCGTCAATGCCCAATATACCGCCGTCCCACTCCATCTCCGGCCGCATCATAGAGCACTTCCTCAAACACTACCCTCAGCCTTCATGAGCAGCGGTCTCCAACATTACCAATATCAAAGCAGGCAAACTTGACTCCCACCCTTTTCAACCGTACACTCCTCATGGAGGACTTGAACATGAAAATAACTGTCATAATAGGGATAGCGCTATTTACCCTGTTCGCCTGCAATAACTCGAAAACAGAATCCAACAACTGCGGAGACGGGATCGTCGATACGGGGGAGGAGTGCGACACCACAAACTTCCGCAATCAATCATGCGCTGATTTTGGATATCACACGGGAGAACTCGCCTGCACGTCATCGTGTACCATCAACACCATCGACTGCGCGGAATCCTGTGGAGACGGCACGCTGCAGTCCCTCTACGAAGAGTGTGAGGGCGACAATCTCAGCGGACAATCCTGCACGGGCAGGGGTTATGCAAGCGGCACCCTGCTGTGCACCGCAGAGTGCACCTTTGATGAGAGCCAGTGTGTGGGCGGCGCATTCTGCGGCGATGATCTCATCGAAGACCCCGAGGAGTGTGAGGGTACTGACCTCAATGGCCTGAGCTGTGAGCTGCTCGGATACTACGGGGGCACCCTCTCCTGTGGAAATGACTGTTATTTTGAGACCGGGAGCTGTGAGCTCGCCGGCTTCTGCGGCGACACCACCGTTCAGCCCACCGAAGAGGAGTGCGACGGCAACCATTTCGGAAGTGAGACCTGTGAGAGCCTAGGACTTCTCCACGGCGGCAACCTCCCCTGCGACGCCTCCTGCCTCATCTCAACGGGGGAATGCAACTCCTTTGTCGCCATGGCTGCGGGCAACGGCCACTCCTGCGGCCTCGTCTCCACCGGGGAGCTGTACTGCTGGGGCTCCAACACCTCCGGGCAGCTGGGTGACGGAACCACCACTTCGTCTTCAATGCCCGTCCCCGTCAGCGGCGGGTACAGTTTTGTCTCAGTTCAGGCAGGTTTCGACATGACCTGCGGACTCACCGCCACCGGCGAGGCCTTCTGCTGGGGAGATAACGGGGACGGAAAACTGGGTGACGGCACAACGGTGGATCGTTCGATCCCCACGCCGGTGATCGGGGATCACCTCTTCGTGAAGCTCACGGTGAAAAATGATCACGGGTGCGGACTGGATGGTTCAGGGAATGCCTGGTGCTGGGGAAATAATGATTATGGACAATTGGGGAATGCTGGTGTGAGTTCATCCACTCCACTCCAGGTGTCGGCCAGCCACACGTTTTTGGACATCTCCGTGGGCAATAACCACACCTGCGCCCTTGATACCACTGGGACCGGCTGGTGCTGGGGGCTAAACACCTCCGGACAACTGGGCGACGGCA
>JAHJLU010000058.1 GCA_018821745.1 Myxococcota bacterium
AACAACGTGAACAACACGAACAACGTGAACAACACAAACAACGTCAACAACACGAACAACGTCAACAACGTCTCCTGCGGCAACGGTGTCATGGACGCCGGTGAGGCATGTGACGGCGACGACTTTGGCACTGAAACCTGTATGACACTTGGTTATGCTCAGGGGTCTCTCGTTTGTTCTCCCGATTGTTCCACAATTTTTGACGGGTTCTGCTCCGCCAACGACAGCTGCGGTGACGGCGTGGCCGATCCCTGGGAGTCCTGTGACGGTGAAGAAATCTATGACACATGCGAGGACTGGGGATTTACCGGCGGTACCGTGGCATGCACTGACGATTGCCAGGTTGACTACTCCGGCTGCACCGGTGACGTCTGCGACCTCGAAGGCTATTATAGCGACGGCTGGTGCGACCCCTGTGAATTCATGGGTGGAGAGCCCGACACCGAGGATTGCACCACCATCTGCGAGACATCCGACGGAGAGTGTGGTTCTTACTACGATCCAGCCCTCGGTACCACCACCTGCCTCTATTATGCGGGCACCGAAGACCCAGACTGTGATGTCTGCGGTGACGGGACTGCCGATGAATACGAGTGGTGTGATGGCGACGAGTTCAATGCTGGCTGCGAAGACCTCGGATTCGCCGGTGGTGTCATTGGCTGTGCCGACAACTGCACTGTCGACGTCTCCGAGTGCATCGAGGCCGTGTGTGGCGATGACATCCTTAACGGGCTCGAGACCTGTGACGGCACCGATTTCGGAACTGCAACCTGTGAAGATTACGGATACACCGGCGGCGATCTTGGCTGCGATTCAAGCTGCGAGATGATCCTCACCGGATGCACCTCCACCTGTGGTGACAGCATCATCAGCACCGGCGAAACCTGTGACGGCACCAATCTGGGAACCGCCACCTGTGTGACCGAGGGATTCACTGGCGGCGAGCTCGCCTGCGACGCCTGCGCCTTTGATGTCAGTGGCTGCACCAACTAACCCTGCAGACCCTCCTTTCTGGATTATCCCCCACTCTTATATAATTGGTAAATAACCGCGACCGGGATTCAGTCGGGGTCACATCTCGAAGGTCGCCAGTGGGTCGACACAGGGGTCGAAGACGCAGGACCCACGGACTCCACAGGCAAGTGAGGAGCACTCCTCGTTGATTTCACAGGAATCACCAATGCTTTTCTGGCGATGACACAGATCATCATCACCGCAGTAATGTCCCAGCCAGCAGAATTTCTCCATGCCCAGCTGCAGGCAATCCGCGCCCTCGATGGGCATGCGGGTGCAGGTGTTGACGAAGGGGATGCAGAACTCACGCTGGGCGACATCGCACACATTGACCGTGTCGCAGGATTCATCGGTGCTCACAATGGAGACAATCCGACACTGACTGATGACGGGGTCGCAGCCTGTCCCCGGGGCACATTTTGCGAGGGTGGGGTCGCTGTTGTTGCAGGGGGCGCCAGGAGTGAGCCATGCGCGACAGGTGCCCTCGGTCAGGCCGGTGGGAATGGCGCAGGAGAGGCCGAAATCACAGTCTTCATCCTCAGCGCAGGCGCCACCAAGGGGATTGGCCTGGGTGGTGCCACAGGTGTTGGAGAACCGGTTGCACACGAGCCCGAAATCACAGCCGGCGTTCTCGCTGCAGGGGGCGGCGGTGGCGGCGGTGGCGGTACACACCCCCGTATTGGGGCAGGTCTCCAGTGAATTGCAGTAGCCTGACTGGCACTCGAAGTGGGAGACGCAGTACTCTCCTTCAGCCATGCCCCCGCTGAGGATTTGCCGGCACTCTGCGAAGTTGTCGTAGTACTCGCCGCATTCCATCTGTGGGAGGTAATAGAGACACGAGTTATAATATTGCTGGTTGATAGAGGCACCGTCGGACTGCAACACATATTTGATTTCATTGAGAAGCAAGAGATCGGCAAGGACGCCGAAGACATCGCGGCACTGGGCCTCTGACTCCATGTAGGGGGTATCCTGGTCCCGACACTCAACAAAATGGTGACAGGTGATTTCCTTCATGTCGAGCTCGAGATCAGCGAGCATCTGATCAACATTCATATTGTTTGTGTTGCTGTTGTTTCCCGAATCACCGCCCGCGCAGGACGTGAATATCAAGAGGACTATTGTGGTGAGAATGAATAAGAAATGTGGGCGCATAAAATTCTCCTGGAGAAAAGTAGTAGGCACGCAAAGTATAGCACACGGGCGGCTTGTGCTCATACTCATATAATTGATGGGCTGTGTACAAAATTGTGTAAAAATGAGTAAACAGGGACGCAAAGATCTGATAGGAAGAGAGCGATGATAAGGAACGGAGGTGGCATGATGACCAAAAAAACTTTATCCCACGGGAGTCGTGCTGTACTGCGGGCGGCCGGTGTTATTTTTATTGTCTTGTGCACCGTGTCGGCGTGCGAAGATGAGAAAAAGCCGTCAAAGGACCCTCTCGATACCCTCATTGAGAATTCTTCAAAAGAGATTTCCAAGGAAATAAAGAAGGGTTTTGATGATTTAAAAAAGGAAACCCTTCAGGAGACCAAAAAGCTCAAAGACGAGGCACTCAAAGAAGTGAAAAAAGCCCATACTGATGCGGTCAAATCAGTCTCCATGGCTTATTCCGAGACCAAGAAGGACGTTGCAACTCTCAACCGTCAGGCGAAAGAGGCCCTCGACCTCAAAGAGCGGCTCCGAAAGGCAAAAAACGAGCTAAAAAAGGCCGCTGAAAAAACCAAATGATTACAGTTTAGTGTGCTTAGGGTGAAACTTTTCACTCAAGGAATAAAACGGAGTCCGGGACTCTTTTTTAGAAAATATTATAATTTCAGTCTATTACAAATGTACGCATATAGCGTTTGACACAGGTTCCCAATCAGTTATGGTCACCTTGCGTTAAACGCAGGAAAGGAGTTATGCGATGCTCGAATTCAGGTTCCATGGACGGGGTGGACAAGGGTCCGTAACCTCGGCAGAACTGCTCGCAATAACAGCAGTTTCCGATGACAAGTATGCTCAGGCTTTTCCCTCATTCGGCCCCGAGAGAAGGGGGGCTCCTGTACAGGCCTTCGCCCGTATTTCCGACGAGCGGATCCGTGTCCGGAGTAAGGTGTACGAGCCCAATGTAGTACTCGTTCTCGATTACTCGCTGAAAGCAATCGTTGATGTGACGCAGGGACTGGTCCCCGATGGACTTCTGGTGGTGTCCACAGGATTGACACCGGAAGAGGTACGGAAGGACACAGGCTGGAAAGGCCGCCTTGCAGTGGTCGATGGCGTTAATATCGCCATGAAACACATCAAACGTCCCATCAACAATACAGTCATGCTCGGCGCTCTTATCAAAGCCTCGGAGTGTGTCTCCTTTGACCTGATGAAACAGGCAGTCGAGGAGAGGTTCGGTCGTATTGCCGCCGTTAATATGGCAGCTATGGCTGAAGCCTATGAAACTGTTACTATTTCGGAAGGAGCTTAAAAATGGCGAAAAATCCTTTTGAGCTGACCTGGAAAGAAATCCCCCTTGGATTTGTCCAGACCGACTACATGTCCTGCCTGAAAAACCACACGGGTTCGTGGCGTTCCGAGCGTCCCTTATGGGATGAGAGCCACTGTATCCAGTGCGGTGTGTGTTACCTTTTCTGCCCCGAGGCCTGTATTGTTCAGGACGAGAAGGGTTACTTCCATGCGAACCTTGACTATTGCAAGGGGTGCGGCGTTTGCGCTCAAGAATGCTGGACCGGCTGCATCAGCCTGAAACCGGAGGAATAATAAATGGCAAAGCGAAAAGGAATTGAAAGTTCAATAGCTTTGGCTGACTCCGTGGCTATGTGCCGGGTGGACGCCATTTCAGCATATCCCATTACCCCCCAGACCCACATCGTGGAGCATCTGTCCGAGTGGGTAAACGACGGTGAGCTCGATGCAGAGTTTCTCCCTGTGGAATCAGAGCACAGTGCCATGTCTGCGGCTTGCGGCATGTCTGCGGTTGGAGCAAGAACCTTCACCGCTACATCGTCACAGGGCCTCGCGCTCATGCACGAGATTCTGTTTCTCACGCCCTCCCTCAGACTCCCCGTGGTAATGGCCGTCGCCAACCGCGCGCTGGCGGGCCCCATCTCCATCTGGAACGACCACTCCGACATCATGGCGGAGCGCGATATCGGCTGGGTGCAGATTTTTGCCGAGAACGGCCAGGAGTGCTTCGACCTGACTCCTCTGTGTTTCAAAGTCGCCGAGGACAAGCGGGTTCATCTCCCCATGATTCTCAACTTCGACGGTTTCATCGTGTCGCACATGATTGAGCCCATCGAGTACTGGACTCAGGAGCAGTTCGACCACTATCTGCCTCCCTTCGAGCCCCAGATTCGTCTCGACACGCGGGCCCCCTCCGTCATGGGCGCAGTTGGTGTTCCCGAGATTTATTACGAGGCCAAAATGGCCCAGCACAATGCTCTTCTTGACTCGAAGGCGGTCGTTGTCGAGGCGCTCGAATCCCTTGAGAAGGAAATCGGCCGCAAGTACAACATCGTTGAATCCTACCGGGCAGACGATGCGGATGTGGTAATGGTGCTTCTGGGCTCCCTCGTTGAGACCTGCATGACCGCCGTGGACAACCTCCGTGAAAAAGGCCTCAAGGTTGGTATCGTGCGGCCCCGCCTTTGGCGGCCCTTCCCCAAAGAAGAGTTCATCGCAGCTCTGGGCAACATACCCGTTTTGGGAATTTGCGACAGATCCTTCACCTTCGGTGCTGCTCACCACCCTGTGGCGAGTGAAATCAAATCCGCGCTCTATGACTCCGAAAAAAGGCCCATCATTTGCGAGTATATGATTGGCATCGGCGGCCGTGATATCCGTGTCCAGGAATTCGAGCAGATGTTCATGCAGCTGCTGGAAGTCAAGACGACGGGAAAAGCGTTACCCATCCAGTATGTGGGGGTGAGGTCATAATGGAAAAGTTCAACGTATTTGCATCCAAGTTAATCCCCGAGGCAGAACTCTTTTCACCTGGCCATAAAGCATGTCAGGGCTGTGCTCCCGCACTCGCTCTCCGCTATCTGCTCAAGGCAGCGGGCCCCAACAGCATGGTGGCCAACGCCACGGGCTGTATGGAAATCATCTCTTCCGCATACCCCGACATGGCCTGGGGCGTCCCCTGGATCCATGTGGCATTCGAGAACGCCGCTGCTGTTGCCGGCGGTCTTGAGTCGGGTATCAAGGTGCTCCAGCGCAAGGGCAAGATTGACAAGGGCCACATCAACGTTATCGCAATTGGCGGTGACGGTGGAACCTTTGACATCGGCCTCCAGGCGCTCTCCGGCATGCTGGAGAGAGGGCAGGATGTGCTCTATCTGTGCTACGATAACGAGGCCTACATGAACACTGGTATTCAGCGTTCATCGGGTACTCCTATTTTTGCATCCACCACTACCTCTCCTGCCGGAAAATCCGTGCCGGGACAGCGCACCTTCAAGAAGGACCTTGCGGGGATCGCCGCCGCTCACAACGTGAGCTACGTCGCCACCGCATCGGTTGCCTATCCCTTCGACTTCATGGAAAAAGTGAAAAAAGCTCTGGCCACCAGAGGTTCCAAGCTCATCCACATCTTCGCGCCCTGTCCCACGGGCTGGAAGAGCCAGCCCAAAGACATCATCAAGCTGGCCCGTCTGGCTGTTCAGACCGGTATTTTCCCCCTGTATGAATACCAGGGTGGAGTCTACAACATGAGCCTTGATCTGCCTTTCTTAAAGCCCATCAAGACCTATCTCAAGATCCAGGGCAGGTATCGCCACCTCACCGACGACATGATCAACATCATTCAGGAAGATCTCAATCTTCGTTATGATTGGCTCAAGGGTCTGGCTGCCCTGTCCCAGCAGGAGGCAAAATAATGGATACCGTGAAAATCGACGCGATTATTGAAAAGAACAACGCCGATGAAACGGCAATCCTGGCAATCCTGCAGGATATCCAGGGTGTGTTCAACTATCTCCCCAGGGAAGCCATGGAGTATGTGGCCAAGAAAATGGAAGTCCCGTTTTCCCGCATCGCTGCCCTGGCGACCTTCTTCTCTTCCTTCGCCCTCGAAGAGCGTGGCAAGCACATTGTCACCATCTGCATGGGAACCGCCTGTCATGTTCGTGGTGCTCCCCGGGTGCTCGAAGAGGTCGAGCGTGAGCTCCACATCAAAAACAAAGAGACCACTGCCGACAAGAACTTCACCATCGAGACTGTGAACTGCGTTGGGGCCTGCGCCCTCGGTCCCCTGGTCATCGTCGACGGCGACTATCATGGCAACATCTCCACATCTGGCGTTGCCGACATGATAAAACAATACAAACCGGATGCTCAGGAATAGGGGGTGAACCAGATGGCAAAACTTGTATCTCCAAAAGCTCTGGAAACCAGAATTGAAGAACTGAAAGCACAGAAAAAAGCCGACCGCAAATATATCTCGATTTGTGGAGGAACCGGCTGTATCGCTGGTGGCGGGCACAAGGTTCATGAGACCTTTGTCAACACCGTTGCGGAAAAAAATATGGACATCGAGGTCATCAGAACCGGCTGTCACGGCTTCTGCGAGCGCGGTCCCCTGGTGGTGATGAACCCCGAGGGTGTGCTCTATCAGAAGGTCAAGCCTGCTGACGTGGGTGAGATCCTCGATAAAACCGTCAATGGCGGTGAAGTCATCCAGAAACTCCTCTACCGCGACGAAGACAAAAATGTCTTCGAGAAGGAAAAGGACGTCCCTTTCTACAAGTACCAGCGGCGCATCGTCTTCGAGAACAACGGTCACATCGATCCGGAGAACCTCGATGATTATCTGCTCTCCGACGGGTACAAAGCACTGGCCACGTGCCTTAGTGGTATCTCCCCCGACAACGTGGTCGATATGGTCCTCAAGTCAGGGCTTCGCGGCCGTGGCGGCGGCGGGTTCCCCGCAGGTGTGAAGTGGAAGTCCTGCCGCAAGGCAAAGGGCGACCTGAAATACGTCATCTGTAACGCCGACGAGGGTGACCCCGGTGCCTTCATGGATCGCTCGATCATGGAGGGGAATCCCCACTCTGTTATCGAAGGGATGCTCATTGGCGCGTATGCGATTGGGTCTTCCGAGGGATATATTTACATCCGTAATGAATATCCTCTCGCAGTAAAGCGTGTTGAGAAAGCCCTCGCCCAGGCCAGAGAGTTGGGTGTTCTTGGGAACAACATCCTGGGCACCGACTTCTCCTTCGATATCACAATCAACCGCGGCGGCGGCGCTTTCGTGTGTGGTGAATCAACTGCCCTCATGATGTCCATCGAGGGTCTGGTGGGACGTCCCCGCCCCAAATACATCCACACGGTTGACGCCGGTCTCTGGGATAAGCCCACCAACCTCAACAACGTTGAGACCTGGGCCAATATCCCCCACATCATCAACAAAGGTGTTGAGTGGTTCACCTCCATCGGGACGGGAGATGTCTCCGAGAACCCGTGGGGCGGCTCCAAAGGGACGAAAATTTTCTCCCTGGTTGGTAAAGTCAACAACACCGGTCTGGTGGAGGTTCCCATGGGTATCACCCTTAGGGAGATCGTCTACAATATCGGTGGTGGCATCAAGGACTCCAAAAAAGGTCGCACGTTCAAAGCCATTCAGACCGGTGGTCCCTCGGGCGGTTGTATCCCCGCCGAGCACCTTGACTCTCCGGTAGACTTTGACACGCTGGCGGAGCTTGGTTCCATGATGGGGTCCGGCGGCATGATCGTCAT
>JAHJLU010000690.1 GCA_018821745.1 Myxococcota bacterium
CACGGGCTTGTTGCATGACCATTTTACGGCCCACTGTGCCTGACAGATCGCCAGATCTAGAGCGCCAAGGGCCACCATCGTCGCCTGAACCCCGTCAAGACTCATGGCAACCGTCTCTCTCAAGCGTGTGATGACCGCTTCTTCCAGCCTGGAGATCTTCCCGAGCAGGTCATTGACACATTCCCGTGCCTTTTCCACTTCTTTCCCGGGGACATACCGGTATTTCACCTGCCATGGAGTGCTCTCGATTATGACAAAATGGCCCGTGGAATCAAGGATCTCCCGGAGCCGTCCCTCTCCTCTGTCTACCACAAGATCGGTTCGCAGCCGTGCCGCTGTAATTCCCAGAATTCGGGCAATATCATCACGCTCTTTGCCTGAGACCGCATTGAATTTTGCTCGCGCTTCCTTGAGGGCAAGAAGAATCTTTTGCTCATGAACACCCTGCAGACGAACGGCGAAACCGGTTTTTTCATTATAATGAGGATTCAGCAGCCCACGGACAACTTCCGGATCGAAGTCAAGACCCCAGGCACCGTCACCGACTGCTGACGCCCACGTGGCAATATCACGAAGCGCGTTCATAATCTCACGCATTTGGGCTAACTCGAGCACACCCCAGGAGGAGCTGGCCTCTCCCAGGAGCTCTGTCCCCCGGATTTTTCCGAAGGCCTCAAACACGCGGGGAGGAATTTTCCCTCCGGCGCAAGCATCAACCAGAGTCTGCATCCTCTCGAAATGTCGATTCAGAGCATCTCCATGCCCGGGAAAAAAAGGAGTCGCGTTTCTGTGGGCGCGTCTCCCCGGCTCGGACAGGGGCTCGAACCCTCCCCAGATCTTGTCAAACTGGATTTTCCTGCGAGTCTCCGGATCCAATAAATTCATAAATTCACCTTTCACCTTACACCACAGCACACTTTTACACCGAACCCCAGGCTGAGAGAACCCCCAATCCTATTATTTAGGGTGCTCCGATGGTAAAAGCAGTTGATCCCCGGAGTGAAAACAGTAAGAATGCGGCCATGAAAAAAGCACTTATCCTCGCCGCCGGAATGGGCAGTCGTCTCAGAGAAGCTCATTCATCACCCAAACCGCTGACGCTGCTCCATGGAGAGACTTCTCTTTTACGCCTGCTGCGGCAATTTGAGTCCAACTCAATTCGTGAAACTGCCATAGTAACAGGGTATCGAAGCGAAGAAATCAGAAGCTTCGTGGCAGAGAATTACCATGGGGCCATGAAGATCACGTGGTTTGACAACCAGCGCTATAAAGAGCCAAACGGCGTGAGCCTCCTCTCCGCCGGGAGTTTTGTGACCGAGCGTATTCTGTTATCCATGGCAGATCATGTTTTTCTCGGGGACGCTGTCCCTGTCATGTGTCAACAATCCGCGGACAGTGATCATTCTCTCCTTCTGATCGATAGAAATCTGGGAGAAATTTTTGACATGGACGATGCGACAAAGGTCCTCACTGATGCCCATGGGGCCATCCTTGATATAGGCAAAGAGATTCCCGAGTATAACGCAGTGGACACAGGGCTTTTCTGCATTACCCCCTCCCTGGTGGAGGCCCTCTCACGCCTGGAGTCCCCGACCCTCTCCGAGGGAGTCAAGCTTCTCGCCTCCCGGGGCCTCATGGGAACTGTGGAACTCACGGGTGGAACCTGGCAGGATATAGACACGCCCGAGACCCTCGCTCACGCCCTCACCCTGTTGGACCAGGAAAAATGATCCCACTCCTCGCCCTGACCCTTTTCATGACACCACCGGGGATCTCTGTTGAAGGCGCAGCAGGATTCGGCGGCATTGAGTGGGAGACTACCAACCAGCCGCAGATAAATTCCTCTTCTGCGGTTGCCTTTGGACTCAAATATCCCCTTATGAAGCACTGGGCTCTGGGCCTCTCCCTCACTTTCAACGCTTACGACGGTGATGAAATCTGGCATGTGGGTCCCGGAATGCTCCTCCTCGATGCCATGATCGTCCACTCCATCCCCATGGAAGATTTCACCCTGATCCTTGGTGCGGGGCTGGCTTCTTCACTGCTCTTTTCGCTCAGACATCTCCCCGAACCTGACGGGGCCTATCAGACCGGAAAATACACCTATATCACTGCCGGACTCATGGCGGGGCTCAACATTGCCATCATGCGAACCATCGCATCGGGTATCCAGGTGGGATTCTCCCTGAAGTATTTCACGGGAGTTTTTGTGGAACGGTGTTTCAGTGGACCATCAAAAGACTGCCGGGAGATCGACAACGTTCTGCAAAACTGGATGGTGCATTTTGTTATTTCCTATTCCTTTTAATGCCTCTCCGATCCTGGGCAAACCACAGGCCATGGAGTGTTAATGCTGAAATACATATGGATGACCCCCATTCTTCTGCTGCTCCCTATGGTGGCCCGCTCCCGTGGCAGCGTCTGGAGCGACTTTCCCGTTTATAATGCAATGTTTGCAGCACCAAATGCCATCCAGGTATCCTTTCCCAGAGGCATTGTGAGCTATGAAAAGTTTTTTTCGCTGTGCCGGGCCAGAGGGTTCTCCTATCTGCCCATGGAAAAAGTGCCACAAAGCAGTGGAACCGTTTTGCTCCTGGGCGTGAAAGCCTCACGTCTCAAAACAGGTAGTGGGACAAGGGCGGTAGAACTCTTCCACAACGGGCCACCAATCACAGCGGGCCACGGCATCATTCCCTTCTCCGTCCAGGCCAGCTCCTGGTGCAAACTGTTTCGCCAGCTCAAGCCGAAATCACCCAAACTCAGTCCCATTGCACTCCTATCCACACCGGCCCTTCAAACGCAGTCCCGCCGAATGCTGGAAGAATGCAAGATAACGGGGCTCACTACGACTGTACAAATCATGAAATCCGAAGATGTTGCCCTGGCATTCATCGGGAAACTCTTCAAGGCCAAGCGTCCCCCCTGGGGCATTCACCTGGCCCATGACATCGAGACCCTCTCCCCCAAGGTCCTGGAGTTGGCTCTGCGCTTGCAGTACCGCCGTGGCATCCTCATTTTTGTTCGCACAAAACACGAGGTCCTCGCCGGTGGAATTGCCGCATGGGAACCGCTGATGACACCCGAAGGCGTGGAATCGTGGTTGCAAAATGGTGCTGCGGAATTTTCAGAACACCTTTACTATAATCCGCTGGTTGCCAGGGCGCTCGAAATCCATGACCGGCAATTTGTCTCCCTCGGGGGAAAACCCAAATCCTGGTGAACTCCATGACCAATGAATCCAATGCCGCCCCAAAACCCAGATTCCGAAGGCGATTCACCCGACGGGTTTTCGTTATTATCATCGCGACCCTTGTCCTCTCCGGGCTCATGACAGGGGGCCTGGGATTCTGGCTCACCTATCGTACGGTGCAGCGTGAAAAGATAGCACGGTCAACCGATCTGCTCCTGTATCTGGCGGCCAACGCCGAACATGGCGTGGTCGCCCGTGATGATACCTTTGTCCAGCCGGCTTTCGCCCGCCTGCTTCGCTCGAAAACAATCAGCGGTGTAGCCATTTATGGCTCGGACGGCGCAATTCTTTTCTCCCGGGAGACCCGCCAGACCCATTCACTACCCACACGGATAGATGCGACAAAAGACCTCCCCATGGGAGCGACTTATATACTCAAGGCCCGGTCAACCCAACGGCTGATGGTGGCCCCGATCTACAGCTCCATATATGACCCCGAAGCCATCACCTTTGGCGTTCAGGAAAATTCCACCGCAACTTACAGGCTGCGCGGTTATGCCGTCATGAGGCTGGTTACACGGTTGGAAGCCGGCGAAATCAAGGATGCCCTCATGACCGGGATAATACTGTTTCTTGCCGTGGTCCTCATGGGCACTTTGCTCGCCTTTGCCGCAGCCACGAGGATCACCAATCCCATTCAGCGTATTATCACCGGCATCGAAAAATTTACCGGCGGGGATCTGACGGCCCGGATCCCCGTGGCCAACCATGATGAGGTTGGTCAGATCGCCTTTTCATTCAATAGACTGGCGGCGAGTCTCGCACAGCGGATGGAAGAGCTGGAGTCATGGAGCAAAGGCCTTGAGCAGGAAGTATCCAAAAGGACTCTCGAGATCAAAAGCTCGAGAAAATTTCTCCACAGCCTGATCTCGCCTCTCTCCGGGGCCACCTCCAGTTGGGCCGATATCGCCCAGGAGATTATTGAGGGGGCCCAGGCAGTCTACTGTGCGCTGTACCACCTCAAGGAGGACGGGAACTATTCCCTTCTGGCGACTCACTCCCGACACCAGTTCAAGGGCACCATCCAGCCACGAAGCATTACCAGCGAGGAGACGGAACTCTTTGCGCCGGAAAATGGGCCGAAATTCAATGTGACATGGTTCCCGCTCACCATGAAAGATCACCTGGAAGGCCAGTTGGTGCTTGGCTACGAGACGCCATCGTGTTCAAGGGGATTCGTGGACCAGGTCCTCTCCGCCCTCACCATTACCATTGCCAATATTCACTCCTTTGAAAAACTCTCGGAGCTGGGGACCCGCCTCCGAGCCAGCAACACCGCGCTTCA
>JAHJLU010000691.1 GCA_018821745.1 Myxococcota bacterium
CGCACGACCCGGTGGTGATCGCCGCTGCCCAGGGCCCGGGAGATGACGGAGGAGGCGCCCATACCCATCCCCAGCGCAATGCTGTTGAGCACCAGCACCACGGGAAAGGTGAAGGAGAGAGCCGCCAGAGGTTTTGTCCCCAGGTACCCAACGTAGAGGGCATCCACGATGTTGAAGATCGTGAGGCCCAGCATCCCGAAGACCATGGGTATGGCGAGGTAAATGAGCTGTCTCTTGAGGTTCCCCTCCGTGAGGGAGGCGCGCGCTGATTTTCGCTCCATGGGCCCGACCTTTCGGAGCGCACAATAGAGCAGTCGGACAAAAGTGGCAATGGTGGTTTGGTATTGCAAAAGAGGTGGCCCTTTTCAATGTAAAACTCCTGGATTGACAAGAATATTACTGCAGCGAAGAAACTGAAGAGCCAAAAAAGCTGTTTTAAAGCATTGAGTTCATGGTAAGTTGGGCGTGGAGATTTTGACAGGTGAGGTGAACATTGTACTATCATATTGCCCAAGGCACCATACCCACTCGAGCGCTGGAATACCATGTGGTTAACCATTGTAATCTCACCTGTGATCACTGCTGCTCTTACTCTCCTTTGCTCTCCCCCTCGGAGGTAGATCCCGATGAACTCACACAGGATCTTCACGCATTAAAGGGACTTCTGAAGCCACAATTGTTAAAAATTGTGGGTGGAGAGCCTACTCTGCATTCCAATCTTTTTAAAATTCTCTCGAGTGCCAAAGCGGTACAGATCGCACCCCAACTGAGTCTCACCACAAATGGCTGTTTCCTGGATCGAATCACTGATGAGTGCTTGATGCTGCTCGACCACATCACCATCTCTGTGTACTCCCTTGAGCCCAGGCAAAAGAGCATTTTCAAGAGTTTTATTAAGCGGGCCAAAAAATTTACTGTCATTCTCAACTGGAAAATCCAGGACACCTTTTCCCAAATGGACCGTGGTGAGTTGAGCACTCGTGCCGATGCTGAGAGTATTTTCCAGTCGTGCTGGATACATGACCGATGCCACAGTGTGCGGCGTGGTGTATTCTATTGCTGCACTCGAACACAATATCTCAAAGATTTATATGGTGAGACTCCTTTCACGGACGACGGAGTGAGGATAAGAGACACCCGGCAAGAGAAGCTCTTGCAAAAAATCCATAAATACCTCAACCGCACCGAGCCTCTCAACAGCTGTCGTCTGTGTTATGGTGGACAAGCACCCTTGAGACCCCATCGACTTCTCAGCAAAAAAGAGCAGACGTTGAAAAAAGCCCAGGTGAAAGAGTTATGTCGATGCATAACCTAATTTCCATAGTGGCCGAGCAACTCAAGGTGCACAAAGGGAAAAACATCTTCCTTGGACTCAGTGCGGGTGCCGACTCATGGTTCCTGCTGTTTCTCTTGAAAAATCTTGATATTCCGTTCACACCCCTCAGCCTGAATTTTGAAAAACGCGTCTATTGCGAATGGGACAAAATCCAGCATTATTCAAAACATTCTAATACTTCCATAAAAAGCACTTATGTGAGCAAAAACCAGATGGTGATGGCCTTTTATGCCTTCACCAATGCACTGAAGATACCCATATATAATTTGCATCCGGTCTCCAAGTGGATACTTGCCGAGAGAGCCCAGATCATGGGTGCTGATTTGGTCATCACGGGAGATGGAGCGGATCAGTGGTTTGAAGCTGTTGAGCAATGTGACCTTTTTCCCATAACTCAAGCAGCTTTCAACTTTCATAATGTTCCATTAGTGACGCCGTTTGCGACAAAACAACTCTGGCAATATCCTCAAGGGAAACAAATTGTAAGAGAGTATGTTATTTCTCATTTGGGAGAGTTTGATAGCAGCAAAACTGTTGTGTTATACCCCGATGATGATTTTTATCCCTTAACATGCCTTCAAAAGAGCCACCTGGTGCTCCACGAAATGGCAACATCTCCCTGACTTCTTTTAACGTAGTTTTGGGTGCAGTATTTAATGGCCCACCACAAAGAGGAGAGCACCTCAGATGAGCATCATAAATTTTGCCACGATTCCCGAAAAGGGGCACCTTAACCCCATGATTGGCACCGCACAATATCTGCAGGAGATGGGTGAACAGGTTATCTTTACAGCCCCCAAGGATATGAGCGCTCAACTCGAGAAAGCGGGGCTCAATTTTGATACAAGCCTGGTCATGAACATGGACTCACGCCCAACCCAGGGAAAAGAGCTGGTGGACCTGATCAAGGATCCCCAATCACTTGACCAGTGGATACGGCAACTGCTTCTGGCTGATTTAACTCCCCAGGTGAACGCCTACACAGAGTACTATAAAAATCTGTCACCCGATGTTGTTGTGGTAGACCCTTTGCTCTATGCCCCCGTCATCGCCGCACATTCTCTTAATATTCCATGGGTCGCACTCTCCAACTCCCTCAACCCCGTGATCAACGACCAAATGAAGAGTCCCCTGCTCACAACCATCAACAATATCAGAACAAAACGGGACGAGATCTTTGCATCCCACGGAGTCTCCGTTAAATTCAGCGGCTGTGATGCTATTTCCCCCTATCTTACCATCGCCTTCACAACCCCTGAACTCTCTTTGATTGATGACCCCTCCATTGTACAGGTGGGGCCGACATTCCCCAAATTTTTGAGGGGAGATGAAGTACATTTTGAGCGCAGATATCCCGAGAGAAAACTCGTGTATGCCTCCTTTGGGTCCCAAATTTATTACTGGCCCACATTTTTTGAGAGGCTCATCAAGGCATCCGCTCATCTTGAAGTTGAGCTTGCCATCTCCCTTGGCAATCTCATCACCCACCCATCTTTCAAAGAACTGCCCCATTGCGTGCAGGGGTTTGACTATGCCCCCCAAAGATCCATTCTGAAAGAAGCCTCGCTCTTCCTCTCTCACGGAGGCGCCAACTCATTTATGGAGGCAATCTACTATGGGGTACCCATGATAATGGCTCCCATCTGCAACGATCAGGTGCATCAGGGATGGTTTGTGGAAAAACACAAGTTGGGAATAACCCACAATCTGCCCGATAGCTCCGAAGATGAACTTGCGGCCCTATTGAAGAGTTGCCTGAGCGATTCAGCATGGCACCCTGGTCTCGAGCCCATCACACAAAGCTACCAGCGAAACGGCGCCCTGGAGGCCGCAGAGAGGATCCGCACCCTATGCTGATTCCTGTCTGCATCAACGCTAAAAATGAGGAGCATACTATCGAGGGCACCCTCCGTACACTCATCGCAGCGACCGAGGTGTGTAAAAGCAAAATGGATATTTCATTCAAGCTTGTGCTCATGCTTGACGACAGTACAGACAACACAGCCCTGCGCGCTCAACCTTTCACAAATGTAGAACAGGTGCGCTGCAGTGGTGGGCTGGTCGCTGCTCAGAGGCTTTTTGCACAGCGGTTCAAGAGCGCACCCTATCTTATCTTTTGCGACGGAGATATCCTCATTGGGCCTGACACAATCTGGAAAATGGCCAACAGCATGGAGACCTCCCATGTGCAGGTGGCGTACCCTGAAAAGATTGCTCTCCAGCCGAGCAGAAAATCCCTGCTCGCCAGATCGCTCTACTATTATAATCGCAACAACGGGTATCAGACCAAGCGCCACTATTTCAACGGTCAGTTGTTTGCTATACGCAACTGGCACATTCCCCTCCCTCATGAGATCCCCAAACCCCTGGCCCGCGATAACAACTATCTGCGCCTTCATGAGGGGATTCGTTGTGACGACATCTACTTAAGCAGAGATATCCTCCATCGATTTGGCGTTGAGAGCATCGCTCTCGTGGACGCAAAGATACACTACCAGCCTCCCGAGACATTCAGGGGCATGTACCGCAAGTACCAACGCATGGTGCTTGAGATCAGGCGATTACATCACCTGTTCCCCGAGATGGTTTCAACCCACAGTACCCATGGAAAACGGAAAGTGGTGTGGTCTCAGGTTTTTGAGCACGGCCTCGCAGCCACACTGCTCTACATTCATTTCCTGCTCCACCTGACAGGTTGCAAGTACCTGCTTTTACTGGAAGAGTTTTGGTATAAACATCTCACAACCACTGAGTGTAAGACATGGAAACCTATCCTGGAGACGAAACAGCCATTTTCACCCGTGTGAATCCTGCAGGAACTCTCACCCTTGAGCTGTGGACAGGCATTTATGAAGATCGCCCTCTTAGAACTGAAGAGCAGGGCCATTACTATAGAACCCTCATTGGATTCTGTACTGATCTGTGGCATGGCAAAGCGCTCCTGCGAGATCCGCTGACACCTGCTCAGATAGAATCCATTAAAGAATTTGAGACGCTTGTTATTTGTGGAGGAAGATTGGAACCAAAAGTTGCCCACTCTGAAAATTACAGGGGCAAACCACCATTTGCTGTCGTGGTACCGGAAAACCCAAGATTTCGTGGACTGGCAGGCCTTGAGGTCATTGCCAGGCACAGGGGTTTTCACCGACCACTGCTCATCGACTGGGGCCAAAGCTCAATTAAGTTGAGAGTTCATTCACAGGAGCTAACGGAGATAATCAACCGGGAATATGAGCTTTTTCCCCTCATCAAAGACTGTGAATTGCGTCCTGAAACCGCTCACAGCAGATTGCGCCACTATTACCACAAGCTCATCTCCCGATTCAAAAGTGATATCGACAGTGTGTTCCTGGCGCTCCCCGTCGAGATAAACCACAAAGGAGTGGCCCAACCATCCAGCTACCAGGGGATGGGTGGAAATTTATCCACTTTGTTTTCGCTCTCGGCTCAAACCCCGGTCTATGTGCTCAATGACGCGGAGGCCGCTGCGGTTGGATCTCATGAGTATCTACACGGAAAATCGCTGGTGCTCACGGTTGGTTCAGGACTTGGAGGTTGTCTGTGTCACGAAATATTTTAATCATCTCACCTCACCTGGATGACGCGGCTCTCTCCCTCTCTCAGCACATACTGTACTGGCTGGCCAAGGGGGACACCGTGACAATTGCCACCCTCTTTACACGTGGCAGCGTTGAACAACAGACACTCTACACAGCACGAAAAGCAGAAGACCTTGAGGCTGCAGCCAAGCTGGGAGCAACCTCCATATATCTGAACTTTCTTGATGCGCCCTTTCGCTTTTTAGAGCCCATCTCATACACGAATATCCTCTCATGGCCCACACAACCGTCCATTGAGGAGGCCGTAATGAAAGAGCTCACCACAATTCTTCACTCACATCAGTTCGATACGATTTTGGCACCCCTGGGAGTGGGGAACCATGTAGATCATAGAGTTGCCTTCAATGCTGCACATGCTCTGTCATATAAACAGACCCTCTATTATGAAGAGAGGCCCTACGCCATTGTGCCAGAGCACATTCAGATGAGGACAGGCGAACCCGTTTCTTTTGACGCTTCATTTTGGGAGCGCTACTGGAGCACAGGCTACATCTCTAGTTTCAGCGAACAAAAAGATCACAAGAATATTATGGAGCTCTACGAAAAAGAAGGCACAAGAGCAGAACAACCGAAACTTGTACGTCACAGTTCCATGCACAATCACAAGCTGGCACAACAGAGTCTCGCCGTTGTCTCCCTTTACAAAACACAAACTCCTGCTCTTTATCCTCACCCACAAGAGTTTCAAGATCTCTACCTCAATACCCCCGAGACCCTTTGGATACTGCAAGCCCATGACAACCCTCTTATGCAGAATAATTGCCGTGTTGAGAAAATTTAATTCCTGGGGGAGAGGGACAAACCCCGCGCGTTAACTGTGCTTACGATCACCATGGATCGTATTTATTATTTGACATTCACCTGCAACGGCACCCTGGACTCTGCTGCAGAAACTGAGTGGCGTCAGGCAGCCACGGATGCCCGTTATTGTCCATGGAGGGGCGAATAATTTTCCCTTGTGCGGATGCAATGCACAGGTACACTGGCCATGCGGGCGACGGCCCACCGACCGGAGAGCTTCTCATGGAGAGACTTTTCACGGGCTTTCTTCACTCACTTGAAGGGCTCGTAACTCCTTGTGCCGGCCCCGCTCCCATGGCCGCAGAGAAGAGGACCACATGACCACTGTCTACGGAAATTTCGACCTGACCGACTTCTGGCATAACAGCGACTATGCCCTAAATAAATACGTCGAGGCGCCCCTGACCGACGAGCTCCTTGAGGAGATCCAGAAGGATCTGGGATACACCCTCCCCGCCGCCTACGTGGAGCTCATGCGTCACCAGAACGGGGGAAGACCCGCCCGCACCTGCCTGCCCACAGAAGATTTCATCGCCTGGGCCGAGGACCACGTTGCCGTCACGGGGATCTTCGGCATCGGCAGGGAGAAGGAGTGTTCCCTGGGCGGCCGGTTCGGCAGCCGGTTCTGGGTCGACCACTGGGGATACCCACCCATCGGGGTCTACTTCGCCGACTGCCCCTCGGCGGGCCACGAAATGATCTGCCTGGATTACCGCGCCTGCGGCCCCAGCGGAGAACCCTCCGTGGTCCACGTGTACCAGGAGCACGATTACAAAATCTCCCCCCTGGCCCCAAACTTTGAGACCTTCATCCGCGCCCTGGTTAGTGAAGAGGAGTACGATGAAGAGGACGAATAGCCCACGCGACAACCACGCGATTTGGGGCGGCATTTTTTCTGGGCATATTCATCGGTTTGGTGTATCTGCAGGGGATAGCAAACTCATTGCCCGTGCGGGCACTAAGGAGACGGTGGAGAAAATGGTACGAAGATTGTTATTATTTGTTACAGCACTGGTTCTGGTCATTGGTGTCACGGGATGTGATGATTCCACCTCCGAAGAGCTGGGGATCTTCCTCCAGCGTGAGGAGCCCGGTGATAACTGCGAGCATGGCGGCGTCAGCGCCGAGACTGAGAACAGTGAGACCATTTACGTGTGCGAGGGGGCCGACGGCCTCGTGGCCGCCGTCACGGAGTCCGCTCCCGATGACCTCTGCCCCGCGGGAGGCATCGAAGTTCACTACGGGGGAAGCATCCTCAACGTGTGCAGTGACCAGGCGGGGAGTGTGACGATTATGCCCATCCCGGCGGGACCGAGCTGTCCCGTGGGGGGTCTCGCTGTGACCGACACCAACGGCACCAGCTACGTCTGCAACGAAGGGGCCATGAGCCTGGCGCTGGAACCTCCCGGGAGCAACTGCGGTGACGGAGGGGTGGCCATCACCGACGCCTCGGGCGCGACCTGGTACGTGTGTCACGGTGAATCACCGGTGATCGCCGCCGGGAGCCTCTGTCCCGAGGGAACGCTCGACGCAAACGGCACAGAGGAGACCATCTTTGCTTTCATCGAGGGGCAGACATCCGGCGTCTACTTGAGCAGCGATACGGCACCCGACGGCACCCTCAACGCCATCCCCGTGGAGGCCACCTGCCACAGCATAACCTCTCCCACGGACATGGCGTCGGGGAGCCCGACGGGGAAGGCCTCCGTTTCGCCCTACTACCTTATCCTCAAGGCGAACGAGTCACTCACCTTTTTCTACCGCTCCTTCAGTGAGAATGATTTGATTCAGGCTGATGTCCGAGCCTTCGCCGGTACCGTTCCCACTCTCAGCGTGGCCCTCAGAGACGGGCGCATTCTCTCCGTGGAGCAGCTCACCCTCCCCGACCCCTCCCGGCCCGGCACCTACGCGGAGTTCCTGCGGGTCGGCATGGGATACCGGACCTTCACCCTCACCTACGAGGAGACCGGGGACGAATACACGGTACTGGACATCGGTGGCGTGGAGGGCCCTGGGTTTGACGCGACCTACGCTCCCGAGACCGATCGCTGTGTCATCTCCCGGGGGGCCTACCCGCTGAAGTTCATGAGCCTCAGCAGCGTCACTCAGGGCAACATCGCGGGCGGCGTGGCGACCGTCGGCGAGGAGGGTTCCATCGCCGTCCACAGCGTGTGCCAGTCCAGCTTTACCCTGGGCTTTCCCTCCCCCACGGGGAAATACATGCTGCGGACCCTGGTGTTCACCAAGGAGCTGGATCAGGCCTCGCCCCATATCATGGAGGCGCTGCTCAATAACCAACTCCTCGAGGGCATGATCCGGTTCTACGCCCTGGATATGTTCGACCGGGAGCAGCGCTATTATGCCCTCTCCTTCACCAACGCAAGGGTGATCGGGCTTGAGCAGTACACCCAGAGCGGGAGCCGGTTTGAACGCGTGGAGCTGGTGTTCGAGGAGATCACCCACCTGTGGGACCTCTACAGTTACTCCACCACCCTCTACTGGGACGGTCCCCCCACCACCAAATAATCCTCTTTACCGCTCTTCAGTCCCCTGAGTTTCCTCCTCCACGGTAGATAGTCTGCTGACTCAATGGGTCTCAACTTCTTCCCCCCTCGACTGAAAAGAAGACCGGATATTTAGATATTGGGGACCTGGACGGGGGTGGGGCTGCTCGTGGTAGTGCCGTCGCCCAGCTGGCCGCTGGTGTTGTCACCGGCGCAGTACACGAAGCCGTCGCTGATATGGAAGAAACAGGCGTGGGAGGCACCGCCCGCACCAAAGTCCAGGTCGCTGGACACAGGCTCGGGGGAATAGTAGTTTCCCGATGCCCCGATGCCAAATTGACCCGCTCCGTTGTCACCCCAGCAGTAGGTCTGGTCCAACTGTGCGTTACCGCAGGTGAATGAGGCACCGACGAGGAAGGACATCCAGGACCCGGGGATCTGTGTGGGGACTGGGTTATCGGTGGTTGTTCCGTCACCCAGCTGGCCGCTGGCGTTTCCACCCCAGCAGTACAGTTCATCGCCACCTACGATACTGCACGTGTGGTACTGTCCCACCTTGATCTCGCTGTATGTCCCGCTGACCGGGGTGACCAGCACGGGAGATGTGTGGTTGGTGGTGGTCCCATCACCCAGTTGCCCATGGCTGTTGTCGCCCCAGCAGTAGGCTTGCCAGGCGGAAGTGAGCCCGCATGTATGGGTGGTTCCTGCGACAATGAGCTGCCAGCCGACCGCCACGTCGATAAATACGGGTACCGCGCTGGAGGTAGTGGTCCCGTCGCCGATCTGCCCGTGGCTGTTGTTGCCCCAGCAGTGGATCCTCCCGGAATTGATGCCGCAGGTGTGCTGCGCGCCCGCCGAGATCCATTCCCAATCGGGGCCAATCGTGGTCGGAGTGGTTTTATTGATAGTCGTCCCGTCACCCAACTGGCCGTTGGCGTTGTCACCCCAGCACAGGAGCGTTCCGTCGGTATTAATTCCACAGGTGTGGCTGCCACCCGCGTCCACCGAGGACCATGCGCCGGGGACCTGGACAGGCGAGGAGTGGGAGGTGGTGGTCCCGTCTCCCAACTGGCCGCTCGTGTTGTCACCCCAGCACCAGAGGGTGTCGTCCATGCGGATGCCGCAGGTATGCGCGTCACCTGCGGTCAACTCCATAAAAATCGGGTGCCAGACAGTCAGAGTGGAGCTGTTTGAGGGATCGTACGTTTCGACCCCGTCTCTCGAGACGCCGTCCATATCGCAGGGCAGCCAGCTCAGTCCTCCGTCCATGCTCATGCGATAGGCCATATCGTAAATGCCCGTGATTGAGACAGAGAGAAATCCGTTGTATTGGTCGGCGTTTCCATGATCGGACGTGTAGTTGGTTGACGTCCAGTTCCATGAGTCGTCGGGGAAGGAGTCCACCGGACCGTAGCCGACCTGGGCCGTAATAAAGGGCCCCTGCCCCGCTGCTTCGGTGAGGCCCGGCTCTTCCACGCGGCCGTAGATGCCGCTGGAATAGTCCATGGTGCTGGTGACAACGACAAAAGGAGATGGCTGGCTGCACCAGGTCGGCAGGCAGTCGTCATTGATGGCCCCCGGGGTCCCGAAGTCCCCGTCGGTCAAAGTAGAGAAGCGCGCGTGACACCAGTGGGAAGCGCTGTCGTTGAGCGTCCCCACGTTGCCGCTGAGCGCCGCCGGGGTGAGCTGGAGTGCCGCACCAGCGGCGTGGTTGAAGGCGGCGTGCCACGCCACCGTATCCTGGAGGCTGCCGTCGGGATGAACCAGCTCGGCTGTTCCGGAGTCCACACGCAGGAGCGGCATGGTGGCGAAGGCCAGGTCGGGGGTGTAGCCACCGTTGACTCCCGTGTCATCGGAGGCACCGATGACGAAATAGGCGCCCGGGGCAAGGAGAGTTGGGAGGGTGATGGTGGCCGTCGCGTCCTCGACGCTGCTGGACAGGTGCAGCGCCACGCCCATGAGGTTGAGGGTGGCGTCGGTCGTATTTTTGAATTCGACATACTGACCGAGGGCTGTCGAGTCAGCGCTGAGCGGCTGGATCATGATCTCTGTTACGGCAAGCTCGCGGACCCCCGAGGCAACAGGGCGAGCTTCTTGGCACACGCCGGGATCGGAGGGCAGTTCAACAAAACCGAGGTCGCAACGGCAGCTTGCGCTCGCGGTCCCGCCGTTATCAAAACAAACGGCGTGGGCCTGGCATGACCCTGCGTCGATGACGCCGTCGCAGTCGTTGTCCTTGCCATCACAGATCTCCAGCAGACCGGGTCTGCTCTCGCCGTCCCCGTCGTTGCAGTCGGTGTGATCGATCACATGATCCGTGACGGGGTCACAGGACGCTACCGGAGTGGCGTCCCGATCGCCGAAGCCGTCGTGGTCCATATCGGGGTAGTAGTCCACGAGGAGGCCGTCATCAACGTCTCCGTTGCAGTCGTTGTCCTTGCCGTCACAGACCTCGGTCAGGCCCGGGTGTTTCTGATCATCGGAGTCGTCGCAGTCGTCGTTGTTGGTCACATGGTCCGCCAGGGACTCACAGGACACGGTGGGTTGGGCAAACTGATCCCCGTGGCCATCGTGATCCGCATCGGGGTAATATTCCACGCTCAGGCCCTCATCCACCTGGCCGTTGCAGTCGTTGTCGAGGGTGTCGCACGACACCTCCAGTGCCTCGTAACCGGTGATTTGCGTGTAATCGGGCTCTACCCACCCACCGTCGGAGGTGTTGCAGACTTTTTTCGCCCCGGCGCAGACGCCATCCTGCATGTCGGCGTCGGGAGCCTGATCGGCGCAGTCGGGGTCGTTGCAGTCCACGAGCCCGTCGTCGTCGTTGTCGATGCCGTCGGTGCAGTCTTCGTCGCCAATGCAGCCGGTGGTATCGTAGGTGCAGTTTTCGTGACACGAGAGCACCCCGCCGCTGTACGCGAGGGAGCCGCAGGTGGCGCCGCCCAGGGTGGCGCCGTCACAGACCTCGTTGGGTGCCTGGATTGTGCCGTCCCCGCAGTACCCGTGGGGTTCGCAATCGCTGCGATCGAAGGTGCAGTCATCGGTGCACGTGAGAACACCGCCCCAATATCCCTGGGTGCTGCACGACTCGTTGGCGAGGTCGTTCTGGTCACACTCCTCGCCGGGATCGAGGATACCGTCCCCGCACTGGGAGGAGGAGTTGGTTTCATCGCATCCCGCATTAAGAGCCATGAGTCCGAGAATAAGGATGGAAAAAAGGAATTTTCTCATGATCGCCGCTCCGGGGGGTGCGGTTCAGCTCGGCCGAGCACCCCTTGTGTTCGAACACCCGTTGTGGAAAAACAGTCGCGTATCGCTCAACTACCATAACGTGCTGGTCAGGCATGTCAACTGTTCATTATAACAGGACCCGATGTGGGTGCTGGCATGAGGTTTCACACTGAGATGCAGGACCACGCTCCCATGGCCACGAGATGCGGGTTCTCGCACTGCCTCGCCCTGTCTCAATCCCCGCCGTAATCCCAAACAAATCAGGCACACATGAATCGGGCCAAGGGCCCCAGAGTTACGGCGTGAGCCAGCGTTCGAACCACCTTACCATCTCAAGCCAGTGGCTGTTCCAGGCCGCCTGGGGCATGGCGTGATCGGCCCCGGTGGCTTCCTTGTACGCAAGGCGCGCGGGGTCGGCGGCGTAGTGTGGCCCAAGCGCCGCGTGAAACTCACGGGTGTGGAGCGGCGGCACCGTCTGATCGGCGCCGGCGGTGAGCGAGAGCAGGGGCAGGGGATAAAATTCATTCATAAAGTGGTGGGGGCTGGCGGACTGCTCCAGGGGCCAGCGGGGTGAGGCCAGCATGGGAACCGCCGCAGAGAAGCGCTTCTCGGTGATCACCGCACGATAGGTAATAAAGCCACCCATGGAGATCCCCATGATCCCCAGCCTCCCCGGGAGAAAGAGCCCCTGCTGTGCCAGCTCATCCACAACGAGGGGAGTCTCAGTTGCGGTCTCCAGCACCGCCTGCAGCAAATTCTCCAGCCTTTTGGGGTTCTCTTCGGAGAAGCGCTGGTCAAAATCCGGGTAGCGGCGCTCCCCGTGGCCCACATTGTCGATTCCCACCACCAGAAACCCGTACTGCGCCAGGTTGACAAGGTCAGAGGACTGGATGTCCTTGGAGGCCCCCAGCCCGTGGTATACAAGCACGGTCCCCTTCTCACGCGCGGACTCGGGATCATCTCTGTAGACGAGGAGTGAGGGCGCGGTGGTCATCCGGTTCGCCAGCAGATGCATATGCCATGACCTCCCGCCCTTGGTGTTCCGGGAGAACACATATTATTGCCAATAATTCCACTGTTTGATGCCCCGGCCAGGCCTTGGGATCTGTATTTTTTCATAGGGATGTGGTTCGCTGCCTCTCCTGGCACAGGAAAACTGTGCACACTTGGACAATAATGGCTTTTCAAACA
>JAHJLU010000692.1 GCA_018821745.1 Myxococcota bacterium
CAATGTTGGCAGCCCGACGCTCTCCGGTCATGAGGGACATCTCGCCGAAGAAGTTATACTGGGAGAGAGTGGTGACCCGCTTCATGGTCGCCCCCATGGTCCCCAGGGCCACCTCTACCTCGCCTGAGGCGATGATATAAAAGGATGATCCCTCATCACCCTGCCTCAGGATCAACTCACCGGCCCCAAAGAAACGCCCCACCAGGTTGCGGGCCAGGATATTGCGTTCCTCTTCGGAGAGGGGATCCAGAAAAGGCACATGCTTTAAGAGATTCAGTCGCTCCTCCTGGAGCAGCTCCTTTTGGCGCTCCTCCGCCGTGGAGTCGATGTTTCTCAGGTTGACATCCCGGATGGGGAAGGGAATGGTGATGGAGTCCCGGCTCAACTGGTACCAGATCCGGCTCTTCACGCGGTCCTCAATGCGGTCTCGGGCACCGAAGGCGTCGATGTAAAAGTACAACTGGTAGCTGATGGAGAAATCGTCAAAGCTGCGGACGACCACATAGGGCTTGGGATCGGAGATAACCCCGTCCACGTCGGCCAGCGCCCGCATGAGGGAAGCCTTGGCACGATTGGGAGGGACACCGTAGGGCAGCCCCACCACAACCTTCTGGCGGTGGGTGGTCGTGGGGACGGAGAAGTTGACGATGGGCGAGCGGGTCACCACGTTGTTGGGGATGATGACCGTGTCCAGGTGGAGGGTCTCGATTTTGGTGGATCGCCAGTTGATCTCCAGGACCTTCCCCTCCTGGGTATCGAACTTCACCCAGTCCCCCACCTTGAAGGGGCGCTCAATCTCGATGGCGAGCCCACTGATGATGCTCGAGAGCAGATCCTGCAGCGCGAAACCGATGACCGCCGTGAGGACCGCCGAGGTGGTCACGATGGAGGTCACATCGACGCCCTGCTGTCCCACAACGATCACCACGACCACCACGTACACCACAAGAATCGTGATATCTTTGATAATCACGGGAACATTGACGCGCCGGTAGTGACCCAGGAAGAGGTCAAAGACTCCCACCGCCACGGAGAGCACCACCGCCAGCGTCAGAATGATGACACTCCCCAGGTTGAGTATGCGAAAGAAGGTCGGGGCATACATGTGGGCGGCGATGGTGAGCAGAAAGAGGACAAAATACCCATAGAAGATCGATATGGGACGCTTGATCCGCTGACTGAGGGGCCTGCCGCGGAACTGAATGCGGAGCCCCATGAGCCCCACCATAAAGAGTGCAGCCATGACCAGTCCCGGCAGAATGGGCTCTATGGCAATTTTGAATGATTCATACCCGCTCATGGGCTCTCCTCGATTGGTGTCCCCTTTACCCGCCTGAGGATGAAACGGATCTTTCATCCCGGGGGGTGTTCAGAGGAACTAACGTTGAACCCCCACACTCTACACAATTTCCAAGGAGGGCGAAAGGGAAAGGCAGGGACTGTCAGGAAAGCCTTCCGGCATCTTCATTCCCCCCGGGTTGTCACTGCTGCACCATTGGCGGCTTCCATTTTTATGTTCAGCAGGTAGACTGGATGCAAAAGAGGGATTTCCCATGAGAATGGTTTTTATTCTTGTCTTGGCAACAGCATGCGGCAACACAGCGCCACCTGGCAGGGAATCAACGAGACCCCCGGTCGCCACTCCCCATAACAAGAGCAATCCCCACTCAGCCAAACAGAATGTCCCCCCCCGGGGGCGGGTGCAAAAGTCCCCAAAACCCCAAGGGACCGCAAAACCCGCGCAGGTTGTGAGGGTCCCCGAGACCCTCCTTATTTCAGTACCTGAAGCCAGGAAGCTCTACCCATGGCCCAGAACCGCAAAGCAGTACGAGCCGCTCTCCCGCAGATACCCGGTGCCCGCTGGATACTCACGGGTCTCCCTCAAGAAGGGGAGCTGGGGATGGTGGCTTCGGCATCTCCCCATGCGGAAAAAGGGGACGATCCCCAGAAACTTCCGGGGCGAGGCGATCGCGGATTACCAGCAATTTATGTCGGGAGTTATCGATCTCGACATCGGCAATAAAGACCTGCAGCAGTGCATCGACACGATCATCCGGCTCCGTGCCGAGTACCTGTGGGTGTCGGGGAAAAAACAGGCCATCGGGTTCAGGATTCGCGGAAACCACAAATTCTTCTGGTACCAGTGGAAACGGGGACTGCGGCCCCAAATAAAGGGAGGCCTCCTTTCCTTCGTGAAAACCAAGCGCCCCGGCTACTCCAGGAGCTATTTTTACGCCTACCTTGATCACCTCTATATGACCACGGGGACCATCCATCACCGGGGCAAGAAGCAGGTCCCCGCAGCCCAGGCCGCCCCGGGGGACTATTTTGTGACCATCCACCCAAGGCCGATCATGGGAGGGGCAGGCCACGCGGTCATTATCCTGGACATGGCGACCAATTCTTCCGGGGCCCGGGTGGCGCTCATCGGGCAGGGAGACATCCCCGCCCAGGACTTTCATGTGGTGAAAAATGTCAACGGAGCCAAGTGGTTCCCCCTCCCCGCCCCCACCTCGACGAAAGCATTCTTGTGGCCCACGGAGTTCTTCTGGCAGGACCTCAAGGGATTTTAGCCCCGGGGACCCCCGCACTGCTTGAAGGGAATTACGGCTTTGTTTTAATGAATTACGGCTTTGTTATAATGATGGGGCGGGGTTTGACAACCACACCCCTGAAGCGGGGGCAGCCATCACTGACTTTATTGCCAACTACGGTGGGGCACCTATCATACTTATCGGGGACCCCGTCCTTGTCCGTGTCGACCAAATCCGCTGGGTCGCCCGCTGGCTTCTTTTTTGGTTCAACAGGGTCAGCGGGCTTTGTGGAAGTTGACACGCCGGGCTGCTTTTGTGGCAGCACGGGATCGCTTTTGTGGGGTGCGGTCCCCTCGTTTTTGTCCTGACCACCGGCGCAGCCCGAGACCAGCAGGGAGGCTCCCATGATCGTCCCGAGCACAAGATTACCGGCCAAAGGATAGGAGCGCGTGGACACAGTAACGGAATGTAATTTCATGTGGACCTCTTTTCCAGAATCGTCTGGTGGAGCATATCCCAAAGTGATTTGACACCACGAGGGAAAGTTGGGCGCTCACACCCTGCCCTGCCGCTCCTCTTTATCTTTGTACTGAATGCCAGGCTGCCACAGATGATACAACTTGCCCGTGGACACCATGTTTTCCTTCGCAAAATACATGGCCTGATCCGCCCGTATCAAAAGATCTTCGGGGGAGAGATCCACGGGGTCAAAGAGCACCGCGCCACAACTGAGGCTGATGTTTGTGGACTTGCCGGTCTTCTCCAGTTTGCGCTGCAGTGTGCTGTTGAGCCGCATCGAAACCGCATGGAGAAAATCATCGATGGTATAGGACTCCGAGACCCGGATGGTGTCCAGGAAGAGGATAAACTCGTCGCCTCCGTAGCGCGCCTTGAGGTCCGTGGTCCGTGTGCTGTCCAGGATTGACTCCCCCACGTAACGAAGGGCCTTGTCCCCGAAGGAATGTCCCTGGGTGTCGTTGAGCTCCTTGAATTTGTTCACGTCGATGAACACAAGCACCGCCTCGTCTTTGGAGTGCTCCATTTTCGCCCGTCTGTGCCTGGCCATGTGTTTGATGATGTTTTCCTTGTATCCCTGACGGTTGAGGAGCTTTGTGAGTGAGTCGTTCTGCACCAGCTCCAGGAGGTTGTCCTGGTTCTCAAACACGAGACCCGAGATATACCCGAGGACCCCCTCCTCAGGGTGTTTTTGCGACTGAGCGCTCCTGAGAAACTGGTCTCTGAAGAAGTAGTTGAAGAAGATCTGCCGGTCGATGGCGTTGTTGAGGAGTGGCAGCTGCTTGCTGAGCCAATAAAAGGTTATCTCTGTCCGTGATTTATAGTCGGAGAGCACCCGGATTAACGCCTCAGAGCGGGTTCCTTCGGCGA
>JAHJLU010000693.1 GCA_018821745.1 Myxococcota bacterium
CGGAAGAATCCTTTGTCTTCTCAGCGGGTTCGGATTTCTTCTTTGAGGAGCACCCCACAGAAACAAGCCCCAGAACAGCCAGCGAGAATATGAGTTTACGTATCATGAGGACCTCCCGTGAGCGGCAGCCCGATCCAGTGAGGGGCGACCGTCATCTTCACTGAAAAATAATGAAAGTATGGAAAATGAGCAACAAAAACCCTCGCGCCCCCATACTATTTGGACCCGGGATGCCAGCGCCGCACCACAAACTTCTTTCCCACGGGGAGAGGATCGCTGAAATAGCTGTTCACGGGCTTCATCCGCCGCATGATCTCCCACAGCCGGGTCTCCAGAGAGTGACGTATAATCCGCTGCACTCGCTTCTTTTTGTAGAGATTAATAGCCTCAATAACCTCACCCTTTTCCATCACAATGAGCACGTGGCCCCGCCACACCACCAGGTCCAGCGGTTTGAGCCGCTGGGCAATGTGGGCCGCGCTGAGGCTCCTTACAGGCACTCCCTTGCCATAGGTGAGCATCTCCGCTGTGTTTCTCGGTGTACTGCCATCCGTGGCAAAGTATAAAATTCCCGAGCAGTCCCCCCCCGCCATGAGCCAGATGTTGCGATGGGCGGTCACGCCGTCTCGAGCATACAGGGCGAGGTTATTGGGAAGCCCCGAGGGGAAGTTGCAGCCCCAGCAGTACCGGAGCCCGTCCCGCTCCATTTTCTCCAGCCTGGCAACGATGGTCCGGGCATCGGGCATCTTCCTGCTCCGCTCCTGTGGCCTTTTGTGGCGTAATGTCAGCAGCCTCCCGTCTACCCAGCAGGCGTTCCCGCAAGGATACTCACGGGTGGTCACCCGATACAGATCACCCCAGGATCCTGCCCGCTTCTCTTCAATATGAAACACTGTCCCTGCAAAGGCAGTAAAGAGATGACCCAGAAACAAATTATCTTTACTGAGGAACCTTTTACTTCCGATATACTCTTGAAAATTTACGGAATCATAGACAGGGACCGGGCTGTCTGCGACCGCATAGGCCATGGCGACATTCCCACCATAAGGGGTTGCGGGTGTAAAAAATAATGACAGCGCGAGGAAGAGGGGATGGCTCATGTTTTTTTGTCTCCCGGCCTGTGGTGCCCCGGGGTCTCCACAATACAGGGCAGAAAGCGAAAAACAATGCCAAAGTGCACCATCCCCGCTCCCGGCAGATCCCCGCAGTCACTTCCCTTGTCTTCATGTAGAAGGAGCGATCCCCCACCATGGTGTCTCTTCACATCCCGCGTTGAGCGGAATAACCGGCAAATCAACGCCATCCATATGATATCACAATATAATTTCACCATTTAATGAGCTCTCCCTATCTACCCCAAACCATTGAATATTTCTTGAGTGATTGTAAAATCCCATGTGGTTTCACCCCTTGCTTGTGCTATAATATGATGCGCGGGGTATTATCTTTTATCGGGAAAAGGTGCCATTGTGAATAATATCATTAAGTTTTTCATTATCAGTCTCCTCCCTCTCCTCCTTCTGGCGTGCGGGCCGGGCGGTGAATCCGGAACCACCAACAATGTCAACAATGTCAACAACGGCAACTGCACAGATTCCGATAACGACACAATCTGCGACAGTGATGAAGGCCGGGAAGAGAATCGTGACAGCGATCAGGACGGCATCCCCGACTACCTCGACACCGACTCCGATAACGACGGCATCTCCGACGCCGTGGAAGCGGGCGACGCAGACAAGGCGACCGTCCCCGTGGACAGTGATTTCGACGGAAAACCCGACTTCATCGATCCCGACTCCGATGGCAACGGCATCTCCGATGCCATGGAGGGCACCGACGACATCGATGGCGACGGCATCCCCAACTACGCAGACCTCGACAACGACGGCGACTTTCTCATCGACTCCGTAGAGCTCGGGGACATGAGCGCCGGGATCCCCGACACCGACAATGACGGCACTCCCGACTACAACGACATCGACTCCGACAACGACGGTATCGGAGACGTATTCGAAGGCTCACTCGACGCCGATGGCGACGGGACCCCAAACTTCCGGGACACCGACTCCGACGGTGACGGTATCCTTGACCAGTTTGAGGGAGGAACCAACGGCAATGTCGCTACCGCCCCCATCGATTCCGATAACGACGGTCATCCCGACTTCCTCGACGCCGACTCCGACAACGACGGCCTCGCCGACAACCAGGAAGACGTAAACCACAACGGCGTGGTGGATCCGGGCGAGTCCGATCCCAAAAACGCCGACACAGACGACGACGGCGTCTCGGACCTTATCGAGGTCGCGGCGGGCACCGATCCCCTCAACGCCGCTGATAACCCCAGGGAAAACGGTGACTTCGTCTTTCTGGAACCCTACAACGAAGATCCCGAGCCATGGGAAGACGTCCTGAACTTCTCCACCGCTTTCCAGGCCGTGGATATTTATTTCATGATCGACTACTCGGGCTCCATGTCCACAGAAATAACCTCTATCCGCGGCAACATTGTCTCGGTCATCAACTCCCTGGTGTGCGCCGCAGGGGAAGATCCCTCGGTCACCAACTGTATCCCGGACCTCCAGACGGGGACCGGCCACTACGGCGGCCAGGATGGAGTCGATCCTGATCTCTTCCACGACAAAGACATCAACGCGATCAACCTCGACGTCGACGGGGCCAACTCCACCCAGAGCCTCCTCATTTCTTCAGCTCCCGGGTGGGGTAATGAACTGCACATCCAGGCCATGAGCCTGGCCGTCACCGGCAGCTGTGGCTCCGATTCCAGCAGGACAGGCCTCGCCTGCTACCGACAGAACGCCCTGCGCCTCCTGATTATGGCCACAGACGAACCCTTCACAGAAGATCCCGTCTGGCCATCATCAGCTCAGCCCTATATGGACAACGTGGCCAACGCCAACGTGAGCGTCATCGGCGTCTATTCCAGCTCCCAGAGTTCCACTACGGTGCAGGAGAACATGTGCTCCATGCACGGCGGCACCCCCGACGAGTACCTGGTTCCCACGCTCTCCACCACCAACGTCGACACTGCGGCGTGCAACGCGCTCTCGGGCAACCCCTTCTACAACTCCCGGGCGGTCATCTATGGCGAGGGAACCACAGCAGCAAACGCTATCACCTGTGCCGTTCAGGCAGTCACCGCCTATGTCCCCCAAAATGTGAGCGCCCTGATCCTCAACGATCCCAGCAACGTCGACGGCAATGGCAACCCCGTGGATGCCCCCACTGCCTTCATCGATTACGTTGAAGTCTACATGGCCGGCGACAGCACCTGCCCCGCCGGCTACAACACCTCCGACACCAACAGCGACTCCTATCCAGACCGCTTTGACAGCATTCTCCCGGGAAACCCCGTGTGCTGGAAAATCCACGTAAAGCAGAACGTCACCGTGGAGCCGGCGCTGGAGCCGCTCATGTTCACCGCCACTGTTGAGGTGCACGGCGCCGGGGGAGCGCTGCTTGATACCCGCGATGTCTATTTCCTGGTGCCTCCCCATATTGAAGGTCCCGGCATCGAAGGCAAATAATCGAAAGAACCGAAAACCCTTTTCACTGAAGGTCCGCCATGTTGAATAAACTACTGTTTTTATCCCTGTTCATTTTGCTGTTTGCAGGTGCCTGCGAGTCCACCGGTGTCATCTACTCCAACGATGGCCCTCTCAACAATAACAACTCCAACAACCTGAACAACATAAACAATCATAACAACGTCACCGAGATCTGCAACGACGGTTTCGACAACGACGGCGACGGCTACGCGGACTGTCAGGATCTCGACTGTCTGGGGAACGCCGCCTGCCAGGGCAACAACAATAACAACACAAACAGTGACGCCGGCACCGACGCCGACGGCTCCCAGTGGCAGTTCGACGCCGACGCGGGAGAGTGTGCCCCCGAGGATCGGATCCCCTGCGACACGCCCGTCCCCTCCGGGTGCCTGGCGGCCGAGATTCCCAACAACGGGCTCGACGACAACTGCAACGGCCAGATCGACGAGGGTGGCTCCACCACCTGCGCCCCCGGTGACGTTCGCACCTGCTTCCTGGGCCCTCCTGGCCGCCGCAACACCGGCGCCTGCGTGGACGGCCAGCAGATCTGCCTGCGAACCTCCGGCGAGTTCGGTAACTGGGGTCCCTGTGAGGGCGGTATCTCCCCCTCCCCCGAGACCTGCGACAGCCTCGACAACGACTGCAACGGCTGCATCGACGACAGCCTGTGCTGCACTCCCCCCATCGAATGTCCCTCCTCGGATCACATCACGCTCCAGGGTGCCCAGCCCTTCAACGACTTCACCATCGATGGCGGCAACTACTACGGTGGCACCGCCTTCAAGTGGGAATGGACCGTCTCAACGGGCCCCTGCGATGAAGTGCTGGGAGTTCGTTCTTACAGCATCAACGGCCACAAGGAGACCAACTACATAGCTGACACCCAGGCCATCCTCCTCAACTTCTCCCTCTCTGGCGAATACACCATCACCATGAGGGTTTATTACTCCCCCACGGAATTTTACGAGTGCATCTTCGTGCTCAGAGTAGCCGGCCCCGGTCTGCGTGTAGAGGCCTGCTGGGACAACCACAACACAACAGACGTGGATCTCCACCTCATGAAAGAGAGCCTGGGGACCAACTATTGCAGTGATCAGGATTGTTTCTACTCCAACTGCAAGGCCAGTAACTGGGATCACGCCAACTGGGGCACCGCCGCCTCCCCCATCGCCTCCTGCATCAACACAGAGGCGGGACCGGAGTGGCAGTCCAATTTCGGCGAATGCCGCAACCCTCGCCTCGATCTGGACAACATCTTCGACAACCACGGCGTCACCCCCGAAAACATCAACGTCGACGCACCCAACAATGGTGAGGTGTACCGTGTGGGCGTCGATTACTATTATGGCACCTCCATTACCCATCCCGTTGTGAACATTTACTGCGACGGTTTGCGCGTGGCGACCTTCGGGTACCCCATTGCAAACCAGGTGGAGCTCACCAACTGTGGAGGGATGGGGTGTGCGACCGGCGACCTGTGGCGCGTGGCGGACGTGCTCACTTCTGTAGACAGCGGCACAGGCGCTGTGACATGCACGGTGACCTCCCTGACCGATGGCAACGGTGACCCCTATATCACCTATGGAAATTCCAATTACTAGCCGGGCCGTCCCGTGGCCTCGGAGGAAATAGATATGAAACGATCAGCACTTCACAGCCTCATTCTTGCATTCATCCTGTCTGTGGGCTTCTCTGCCTGCGAGGGCGTCTCCGGGGGTCCCGGCGGCAGCACTACTTCAGCCAACTGCGGCAACGGCACCCTGGACTCCGGGGAGGTTTGTGACGACGGCAACCGCGTCTCCGGCGACGGTTGCTCAGCAGACTGTCGCAGCACCGAGTACTGCGGCAATAACATCACCGACATCGGCGAAGAGTGTGACGGTGAAGAGTGGTGTCTGAACTGCATTGACACAAGAATCACCGGAAACGACCAGGACAACGACACCATCTCCAACGACGACGAGGGCCGCCTCAGCGGAATCGACACCGACACCGACGGCAAGCTCGATTTCAACGACACCGACTCCGACAACGACGGCATCCCCGACTCGGTTGAGGCGGGAGACAGTGACATCAACACTCCCCCCGTGGACTCCGACGGCGATGGAATCCCCGACTTTAGGGACCCCGACTCCGACGATGACGGCATCCCCGATCTCATCGAGACCGCAGATGACGCTGACGGTGACG
>JAHJLU010000059.1 GCA_018821745.1 Myxococcota bacterium
CTGACCAGGGCCAAAGTGAATCTCCTCAGTTCCCAGTACGATTACTATCTGGCGCTGCGGATCTATCACAACACCTGTAGCCCGTGACGTGCCAATTATCGCGGAGAGTTTGCTTCTTTTGTGTGATTTTGTGTGATTTAAATTACTAATAATAACATAGTTTTAAATTCAAAGAGGGGCTTTGCCATCGCAAAAGCTCCTCCATGTGGTATACTAATGCGATTTTGCTGCACCATCGCAAAGGAAGGCAACCATGCACCGTTCACTCATCTTTTCGTCCCTGTTCGTTCTGTTTCAGATTGCCTGTGCCGAAGGTAACCCCAGCACCAATTTCAACTGCGGAGACGGAGTCATCCAGGAGGGTGAGGAATGTGAGCCTCCCAATCAGGGGGCCTGCGGCGAGTACTGCGTGCGGGATACTTCAAAATGTGGTGATGGTTTGTGTGAGTCGCCGGAAACCCAGGCGAATTGTGCCGCGGATTGTGAGAACTCCTCCAACTGTGGCAACGGGGTGCGGGATATGGGAGAGGATTGCGACGGCACCGATCTGAACGAGGCCACCTGTGAATCCCAGGGGCTTGGTGCAGGAACCCTCACCTGTGACAATACCTGTAAATTTGATATCTCGGGCTGTGAATCCCCCGAGTATTGTGGAAACAACATAGTTGATGGCACGGAAGAGTGTGACACCATGGATTTAAATGACAATGACTGTGTTACACTTGGGTATTCCGGGGGCACGCTCCGCTGTAATGGATCATGTACGTATAACACTGAGGAGTGTATCGACGCCAACTGCGGCAATAATACAGCTGAGGGCTCCGAGGATTGTGACGGCACTGATCTCAACGGGGGAACCTGCTCAACCGCAGGAACATTCAACAACGGAGCATTGAAATGTAATAATAACTGCACCTACGATGACTCGGGGTGCGGTTATTGTCCCAATAACATTCTCGAAGGGGATGAGGAGTGTGACGGGACCGATCTGGGGACCAAGACATGTCAGAGTGTGGGCTTCACAGGAGGTTCACTCAGTTGCAACGCCAACTGTACATTGAACACAGCCTCCTGCACCAGCTGCGGGAACGGGACCATCGAAGGGACCGAGGAGTGTGACCAGAGCAGCCTCGGCGGTGCCACCTGCGCCTCCCTGGGCTATCAGGGCGGCACCCTGGCCTGTGGCGCCACCTGCACCTTCAACGAATCCGAATGTTACAACGTCGTGTGCGGAGACGGGGCCATCACCGGTTCCGAGCAGTGCGACGGTTCCAATCTGGGCGGCGCCAGTTGCACCTCCCTGGGATATGTGGGCGGGAACCTCACCTGCACTACCGGCTGTGCCTATAATGTCGCCGGGTGTACCATGTGCGGGGATGGCAATCAGGACTCCGGCGAGCAGTGCGATGGTTCCGACCTCAATGGTCAGAGCTGTGCCTCGCAGGGTTTTGACGCAGGGACGCTCTCGTGTAACAGCAACTGCACCTTCAATTACGGTGCCTGCTCCACCTTTACCTGTGGCAATAATGTGGCAGATGGCTCCGATGACTGTGATGGCCCCGATCTCGATGGCCAGACCTGTGCTTCTCTGGGCTTTACCGGAGGCACACTTGCCTGCTCAGCAGGGTGCACCTTCAACACCACAGGGTGCTATCGCTGTGGCGATGGCCTGATCAACGGCACGGAGCAGTGCGATGGCTCAAATCTTGGTGGAGCCACCTGCACATCCCAGGGCTTTACCGGGGGAAATCTCTACTGCAACTCAGGGTGTACCTTCAACACCAGCTCCTGCACCATCTGTGGCGATGGCACCATCTCCTCCGGTGAAGAGTGTGACGATGGCAACACCACGAGAAATGACGGCTGTGACAACACCTGTCAGGTAGAGAACAATTTTTACCTCCCCGTGCGGCTCGTGGGGGGAGAGGGGACCAACGAGGGGCGCCTGGAGGTCAACTTTGAGGGGAACTGGGAGCAGGTGTGTGATGATGTCTCGAGTGCCTACACCCAGAACCTGGCCAACCTGGTGTGCACCCAGCTCGGTTTCACGGGGACGGGGCATGTCTTCTCCTATGCCCACTCCAACAGCGGGAACGATGTCTTCCTCATGGACAGCGTGGCCTGCACGGGGACCGAGACAAATCTTGCCCAGTGCCCCTTCGACGGTTGGTGGAAAGAGGACTGCTGGTCTTCAGAGACCGTGGGAATTCGCTGCATCCCCGGAGAGGGTGATGTGCGGCTGGTGAACGGTGAATCTGGGATGGTAGGGAAGATGGAGATTTATCACAGCGGCACCTGGGGTGACATCTGTGACGACTACCTGGAGAACGGTGGCAGAGAGTACGGGACTCGGGTCTTCTGCAACCAGATGGGGTATAAATTTGGCGACTTCCTGGATAACGTCTACACGGGCACGGGGACCTTCCATCTGGATGACGTACAGTGCGTGGGCAGTGAGCTGCGGATCTCCGATTGCTCCCATCTTGCCTGGGGAAGCCATAACTGTGGTGCCTCAGAGGCCGGTGGAGCGAGGTGCGAGGTGTGGCAGGAGGGAGATATCCGCATTGTGGGTGGTCCCGCCAGAAATCAGGGGCGCATCGAAGTCCTCCATAACAATGTGTGGGGAACCATCTGCGACGACGGGCTGAATTATGGCGCCGCAGGCGGCCCCCTCTTTGCCTCCGTGGCATGTGGTGAGCTGGGCTTTACCAGCGCGGGGAGCGTGGGAGATTATCCCAGCGCCTACCAGGGCACCGACCCCATCTGGCTCGACGAAGTGAGCTGCACGGGTACGGAGACCTCTGTGACCGATTGTCCCGCCAGCGCCTGGGGCAGCCACAACTGCTCCCACCCGGAAGACACAGTCCTCACCTGCAATCCCTAGCCACACCGACCACTTTTCTGCGCCCTTTGGGCTTTTTCCACAGGCAGCGTCAAGCCGGGGGCCCATAACCAAAGATAAAAACAGAATGCTCCCGGGGAGTGTCTGCTGTCCCAGGAAGCCAGTTTGCACTTGTATTTGCCCAGTTACCGTGTAAATAGGTGCTAAGTGGAATGTCCAAACTAAGGGGCATTCTGTCTTGTGTTGCCCGAGGAGAGGTCCCTCTTGTATCAATACCTCTGACAGTTCGGGCGGCATACTCTGGAGCGAACGATGGATCAGGAAAACGGGACTCCCCACGAGTCAGAAATTATCAAGCAGGTACACAGCGGTTTTGTGGCTATTTTAGGCCGTCCCAACGTGGGAAAATCAACCCTCATCAATTACCTCGTCGGGGGAAAAATTGCCATCACGTCCCCCAAACCCCAGACAACGCGGGATCGTATTGTCGGTGTCTATCACGGCGAGGATCTGCAGATCGCCTTCCTTGACACGCCCGGCTACCATGACGCGCGTAAAAAATTGAACAAGTACATGGTGTCTGCCGCTGTTTCAGCCCTCGATGAGGTGGACACGGCGGTCATCCTCGTGGACGCCACATCAAAGACCGATGAGACCAAAGCCCGGTATGGCGCGGTCTCCCTCATAAAACGGGCCCACGATCAGAACAAGCCTGTCATCGTTGTGCTCAACAAAATAGATCGGATGAAGTTCAAACCGGAGTTGCTCCCGCTCATGGAGACCTTTGGCGCCATGGAAGGTGTCTCGGCGGTGATCCCTGTCTCTTCGGTCACCGGTGACGGCGTTGATATCCTGCTCGAAGAGTTGAAAAAACACCTCTCCCTCGGCCCTGCCTACTACCCGGACGATATGAAAACCGACCGGAGCAGTGAATGGATTGCGGGCGAACTCATTCGGGAGACCTGTATGATGCTGCTCGCCCAGGAGCTGCCCTATTCCCTGGCTATCCACGTTGAGCGGGTCTCTTTCAAGGAGTCGGGGGTGTATGTGGACGCGTTTATTTACATTGAGCGTGATTCACAGAAACCTATTGTGCTTGGGAAACGCGGGGCCATGATTAAAAAAATCGGCGAGCTTTCCAGGGCCTCTCTGACAATCCACTTCGGTCGTAAAGCACATCTCTTTTTGCAGGTTCGCGTGGAACCCGAATGGACCCAGAACGCCCGATCACTCAAGGAAATGGGCTACGAATAATGAACACACCCATAGTATCCATTGTGGGTCGCCCCAACGTGGGAAAATCGACCCTCTTCAATCGTCTCCTCAAAGAGCGAAAATCCCTGGTGGAAGACATCCCCGGGGTCACCAGAGATCGTATCTACGGTGAATGTTCCTGGGACAGCCGCACGTTTATGGTGATAGACACGGGAGGTCTCGACACCGCCTCGGAAGAGGCCATGAAGAAATCTATCGCCTCCCAGGTCAAGGCCGCCATCGATGAATCCGACTGTATCCTCATAATGTTTGACGTCCGCGATGGACTGCTGCCCGAAGACCGGGAGGTTGTCAACTACGTCCGGAGCATCGGCAAGCCCATGGTTCTGTGTGTCAACAAGGTTGACGGGCCAAGGCAGGAGCTGGCGGCCACAGAGTTCTACGAGCTGGGCGAAGATCTGGTGTTCTTCATCTCCTCCACCCACGGACTTCGCGTGGGGGATCTGCTGGATCACCTTGTCTCTGTGCTCCCCATGCCAAAGCCCGAGGAGGAGCTGCCCGAAACGGAGTTAAAGGGAATCCGCATCACCTTTCTTGGCCGACCAAATGCTGGAAAATCCTCTATCATCAATCGCATTATCGAGGAAAACCGCCTGCTGGTGGATGACGTGGCGGGAACCACCATGGACGCCGTGGAGGTCCCCTTTGTCTATGGGAAGCAGGACTTTGTGCTGGTGGATACGGCAGGAATGCGCCGGAAACGTTCCATCAAGCGCGATCTGGAGAAGCTCGCCATTTTCCGGGCCATTAAGGCGCTTGAAATGACTGATATCGTTGTGCTCATGATAGACTCCGAGCTGGGAATCCACGAGCAGGACGCCAAGCTGGCGGATCTGGTGAACACCAAGGGCAAGGGGCTTGTGGTGGTCTTCAATAAATGGGATTTGATCAAGGGCACGGACCGGGAAAAGACCATCTATGAGGAATATAACACCAAGCTGCGGTTTGTGGATTGGGCAGTCTATCTGCGCACCTCGGCAAAAACAGGCAAGGGTGTTGATCGCCTCTTTGCGGAGATCAAGACCGTCTATGATCAATGGACCAGGCGCGTCCCCACTGCGCAACTGAACAAATTCCTTGAGAGAATCCTCGAAACAAATCCACCGCCCTATGCGGGGAGGCGGGCGCTGAAATTCTATTACATTACCCAGGCGCAGATCAAACCCCCAACGTTCATTGCCAGTTGCAATTACCCTGACAAGATTCCGAAGACCTACAAGCGGTATCTCCTCAATCAACTCAGGGAGGAGCTTGCCTTCTCGGCGACTCCCCTCAAGCTCTTCTTTAGACCTGCCCACGATGGAGACGCAAAAAAATGATACGCCGTCACTGTTACGCCATAGGTGTGCTGCTTTTGGCCCTGGGGGCTTCCTCCTGCAGGCCCAAACCAAAGCTGGTCGTCAAGGCCCAGCGGGTGGTTATCAAGCGGATTTCCCTGAAGAACATCACCCTCTCCGTGCGATATCTGGTGAAAAATCCTCACCGGGTTGCCCTCACCATCGAGAAGGTGGATCAGCGGCTCTTCCTGAACAAGGAAGATGTAGCCGCAGGGAATCTGGTCAAGAAGGTGAAGATCGCTGCGAAAAGTTCCGAGTCCCTTGATGTTGACGTGGTGGTCCCCTTCGGCGGCTCGCTCAAGAGCGTCACTGCCCTCGCCCTCGGGAAGCGGGTGACCTACAAAGTCGTGTCAAATATGGAGATAGATACCCCGCTGGGACTTGAAAAACGCACCATGCTGCGCTCCGGAGAGATTGAGATACCCCTCAAAATCGGGGGCGGTCTCGTGGGGATAAAAAATCCTGCGCTCAAGGGGCAGAACCTGACCCTGGATCTCCTGATCAAGATCCCCCGCCCAAAAATTCAAATGATGGCCACCAGGGAGATCCAGTACCAGTTCTCCATTGAAGGGACCTCGATCACAACGGGTGCCCTCAAGCTTACTGCGGGTTCCGGTGATTTCCAGACGGTCACTGTGCCCGTTTCCTGGCCACTCCTCAAAGGGGTGGGGTGGACCTCCCGCGTCATGCTGGGCCAGTCGCTGAAGACCTATTTCAGGATGAAGATGGACCTTGGGGACGAGACGGACTTCCTCATTGAGAACGAGGACTCCTTCAGCCTGAAAAAACTCACCCCCGCTGGTGTCCTCAACACCATCTTCAAAAAGTAATCATCCCCGCTCGGTCAACTTCATTTCATTGCACTTTTGTCAACTTTTTCCATATAGGTCGGGCTCTCTGGCCCTGAAAAAAAGGGGACCATAAACCGAGGCCCATGGTCCAGGCCATGGATACATCGGATCTCCTCCGGCCCCTGGTCACCAATCAATTCTGTATTCCCCAAAGGGGCCAAAGGTCCCTTTCATAACTGTGCTGGGAACCGGGGCACTTGCCCTCATGGCCGGGCCTCTGCTTAATAACTATGCTGTGGTGGTGCACAAGGGGGGAACCATGGCACTTGCCCTCAGGGCCGGAATAAGCCCTTGTTATTATATCAGAGAGTGGCTGCCCGGCGTGGAGGGAAAGAAGAAGAGAAAACGGTGTTTTTGGGAAGGGCAAAAAAAAGGAGTTTCCCCTCCGAAGAGAGGAAACTCCTGAGAAATCAGATCAGCCTAAGAGGCTTGGTACTATTCTCTTGGGGGTACGCAGTATCCCAGAGAGGTAGGACTGGATTCGAATACACCGGGTGTTACACTGCTATCGTAGGGAAGGGTGTTTCCATCGGTGTAGAACCGGGACATGCTAAGGCAAACGAAGGGAGTGCCATCGGTGGTTGTGATGTCTTCACAGGCTACGTTGGCGTCTGTGGCATTGGCATTACAGATGCGGTTACACTGGTTGATTTCCCAATCAGCAGTTGCATCGCTGGTGGGGAAAGCCATGGTACAGTCGGTTCCTTCGGCGCACTGAGCCAAAGTCTGAGAGAATACACATTCGTCACCCTCGGCAAGAGGAGTGGCCTGTGTTTCAAAGCAGAACCCGAGGAGGCTGCCCCATACCAGAGGCTTGCAGGTGAAGCCGGTATCACATGCGGCGTCGCCCTTAATGGTGAGACCAGTCATAAGGTCACAGGTAACGAGACCAGTGTCAAGCTGGGGATGAATGCCATCGGTCATGGGGCGGCACTCACCGGTGTCAGCTTCGCGGAAGAGGAAGCTGTCGGAGGTGTCGTCCGTATCGAGACTGGAGAAGTTGATGCAGTTCCAACCGGTGGGGCAGGTGTCGTTTCCAGCGAGGGCTTCGATGGGATCGCAGATGTCTACGCAGGTTCCATCTTCTTCATCTTCTTCACCGTAACAGAAACCGTTTTCACACTGGGTGTCGGGATCGATACCGGTTACGTTGTCAACGGGGTTGAGAGCGGTGCCTTTGAAGCAGGCGTCACCATGGGTGAGGGTACCGTTTTCAAAGCAGATGCCCTGGGTGTCTTTGGCGGACCAGTAGGGATAGCAGAAGCCATCTTTGTCGCCGAGGGTGCAGGAACCGCTGAGGGCGGTGCCGTTATATTCGGGGCCGCAGAATTCCCAAAGGCAGTGATTCTCGATCCCTGCTTCACACTTGTAGTTCCAGCCGCAGTCATCGTCGCCGCCGCAGCTCTGGAAGCAGCCAGCAGGAATGCCCTGGAAGTAGGCTTTGCAGTCGGCCTGCATGTCGTTGATGTCGCAACATTCGTTCACTCCACCCATGACGTTGCAATCTTCAAAGAATCCGTCTACGTTGCACTGGGCAATACATTCGGAGAGATTGAGGGTGCAAAGTTCGGGATTACAGGAGAGGGTGCCACCGGAGTAGCTGCCATGATCGGTGCAGTCGGTGCCGCCGAAATCGTCGCCGTCACACTCTTCGGTGCCATTCAGGATGCCGTCGCCGCAGGAGGCTGTGACACACAGGGTGGTATCGAAGGTGCAGTCAGCATTACAGGCGAGGGTACCATAGTCGGCAGGGTTAAGATCCGAGCAGGAGTTACCGTTGAGGTTAACGCCGTCACACTCTTCTTCGGTGTCAACTTCGCCGTTACCACAGGGGTTCGAGGTGTCGTCATCGTCACAGCCGGCAAAAACCAGGCTGAGACTCATTAAGAGGGTAATGAGTAAAAAGTTTTTAATTTTCATTGCATGCTCCTTGGGCAAAAAGTGAGGGAATAGGAAATATCCTAGTAAGGTTTCAATGCCTATAACAAAGGTTTAGGACCGTTGCAAGTAATTTAGCACGGACTTTCCAGCGTTCCAGAGATTATTTCATCAAGTTGACCAAAAATTTTGTGTAACGGGGATCACCGCTATAATTTGAGCCAGGCGAGGAGCCTTGGGTGAAGACCCTCTGTGCCCGTTGAACCCTCTCCTGAATTATTACCTGTTTTCCTGAGGAATAACATTCAGATGAAGCAAAATAGAACAAATGCTTGCTCGCCCCGAAGGGTGGGGATTTGGGTCTCGAGGGCCCTGTTTGCCCTGCTGTTTGCCCTGGCGATCGGATCTCTTCCCGTTTACATCCATCAGGAGATCAAGGATCTGAAACGCCTTGAAGGGGAACTGTCCGATATTAAAATATTGAATCAACGCCTTTTTGTCGATCTTGAGGAGAGCGCTCTCAGGCTGGAGTCCCTCAAGTCACCCCAGGGAATCCGCAGAATTATGCGGGAACGGGGATATACTCCCCCCGGCAGTGTCGTGTACCAGATTGAACCCTACGTGCCCGATGAACAAACCAAAGTGAATTGAAGGTGATGCGAGATGGTTGAGAAGGTCATACACACATTGAAGCTGGGAATGGGACACTGGTGGGGTTTGTTTCTCGCAGTGGCGGCGGGTTTTATGGTGGCTCTGGGGTGGTTTGCACCGGGCTCGCAGACCAGCGCCATGACCCTCATGGCGGTCTCTTTTCTGGGGATCGCCACGGCATATAAAGTGATCGCAAGACTGAAATCAACACATGATCCAGATCACACTGACGGTACCATTGCCATTGATCTGGAGCTCATGTTTCTCTTTGTGGTCGCGCTGGCCGTTTTTATTCAGTTTACGGGGGGGACACACTCCCATTTTTATCCGCTGAACTATGCACTGGCTGCCTTTATGGCCGCCTTCCACCATCCCTCTGTCTCCATCCCCGCCCTTCTTCTGCAGATCGGCCTGGAATTTCTGGGATCACGGCACACCCCGTTTCTTTCGGGGAGCCTTGATCTGTATATCCATTCGGGCCTGCTTCTGGTTTTTTACGTTTTCGGCTATGTGGCGCTCCATCTGGAGAATTTCCACCTCAAGCTCAATTTTGCCAGGAATTTTGAACGGGAGATGTCTCGAATCCGGCAGGACGCCCGGGATTTTCGCCTCATCGGGACCTCCGTCTCCCGATCTTCGAGGAACCGCGAAGATGCGGAGAAGTTGCTCTCCATGGCCTCCGTGGAGTCTCTGCACCAGAACCTCTATTTTATCATAAATCTCATGGGGGAGACCATGGGCCTCTCCTCCTGTGTGCTTCTGTGGCTCGACTCCACGGGACAGAAACTGACCATCAAAGAAGCCTCCACCATGAGCCCCTATCTCGCCTCGACGCCGTTCAATGCCATCAAGGGGACCATTGGGAATGTGGTTCGAAATCAGCAGCCTCTCATCCTCGGGGATTTTGCCACTCGCTTCGGTGCGGGCGCTCTGCCCTATTACAACGGTCCCCAGGAGATCGGCAGCTTTATCAGCGTGCCCGTCTTCGAGAATGGCCAGCTCAGGGGAGTGTTGTGCGGGGATCGGATCGAGGCGGAGCCATTCAGCCGTGAACACCTGCGTCTGTTCAAGAATGCGGCTGAACAGATCATCAGGGCTCTGGCCTCCGAGCGGACCTTCCACAGTGTGGAGCAGTCCAAATTTGAACAGGAAAAATTTTTTCAGGCCAGCGCAATGCTCAATGTGGCCCTTGGGCTCGAAGAGGTCGTTCATTCAGCGTTTGATGCGGCGGGCTCCATTGTCCCCTTCGATGAGGCGGCCCTGGTGCTCAGCCAGGACAAACAGCTCAAGTTTCTCGGTGTCCGGGGAGATCTCATGAGCGCCATGGAAGGCAGGACCCTTCCCCATAAACGTTCTCTGCTCACCATCGCCATGGAGAATCGTCACCATATGCCGGTGAACGGCGAGCTGCGAGATCCAAACCAGTTGGTGGTTCCCACGGGGGAGATCTCCTTTTCCGGGATGGGAAGTGTCCTCATTTTTCCCCTCACCGTGGGTGAAAAGGTACTGGGAGCCTTCATTCTGGCGGCCACCGAGAAACGGATTTTCTCCCGCTCTCGGAGGGATATGCTTGGCGTGATCGCCAACCAGGTGGCGGTGACCCTCCAGAATGCCCTCATGTATCAGAAACTGGAGACCATGGCCACCACCGACGGACTCACGGGGCTCACAAACCACAGAACATTCCAGGAAAAGTTCACGGAGATGCTGGAGCGGGCCAAGCGGACGGGGAATCCTCTCTCGGTCATCATCACGGACATCGACAAGTTCAAGTCGGTTAATGACACCTACGGGCACCCCATCGGTGACGTGGTCATCAAGCGGGTTGCCTCCATACTCGATAAAACCGTGCGAACCATCGATCTCGCCGCCCGTTACGGTGGGGAGGAGTTTGCCCTCCTGCTGGAGGATACGGACGCTGACGGTGCACAGATTCTTGCGGAGCGAATCCGCCAGGAGGTGGAGAAGCAGGTGTTCGATTCCCAGCTTGGACCTTTCAAATCGACCATGAGTCTTGGCATAGCGACCTATCCGGCTCAGGGAATCCATAAGCAGCAGCTTATTGAGAGGGCAGATAAGGCACTCTATTATGCCAAGGAGCACGGTCGCAACCAGGTAGTTCACTCGGGAACCGTCGCCCGGTAACGGTAATTTTCATGTTCGCGGGAAAAAAATTCCAGAATCGGTGCAATTCAGGTTGCCAATGAACTCCACAATCAATATATAGGTGGGGCAGCCAGCAGGATTTCTGGTGCTGACTGCCAGGGCCCTCCAAAGTGGTTGTCTGGGGCCTCGTATTTACAACCAAATCAGGAATCTACAGAGGTATACCGATGACTAAAAGACGCGTTCTGATTTTGGGTGCAGCAGGCAGAGATTTTCACAACTTCAACACTTACTACCGTGATAATGAAGAGTTTGAAGTGGTGGGCTTCACCGCAACGCAGATCCCCAATATTGATGGTCGCACCTACCCCGCCGTCCTGGCCGGGAAGCTCTACCCCGAAGGAATTCCTATCTACCACGAGAACGATCTGGAGAAACTCATCATCGATCTCAAGGTAGAGCAGTGTGATCTTGCCTACAGCGATCTCCCCCACACCACGGTCATGAATCTGGGATCCCGGGTGACGGCCGCCGGCGCCGATTATCACATTCTCGGCCCTGACAAGACCATGGTCAAATCCGTAAAACCCGTGATCTCCATCTGCGCCGTCCGCACCGGGTGCGGCAAGAGTCAGACCACCCGGTATATCACCGATATTCTTAAAGCCCACGGCCTTAAAACCGTAGCGGTTCGCCACCCCATGCCCTATGGTGATCTTGCCAAGCAGGCAGTGCAGCGGTTCGCGCAGTACAGTGATCTCGATAAACACGAATGCACCATCGAAGAGCGGGAAGAATACGAGTCCCATATCGACATGGGCAACGTGGTGTATGCCGGTGTGGATTATGAAGCCATCCTTCGCCAGGCCGAGACAGAAGCCGATGTGGTCCTCTGGGA
>JAHJLU010000694.1 GCA_018821745.1 Myxococcota bacterium
ATCGTCAAGGAGCAGAATCATTCGGTTTTGTTCCTTCTCTGCAATGTTTTTCACTTTGACCCGCAGGTTCGGGTGGGTAAATTACTGGGTCCATTGTAGCCCCACGGGACAATTTTTCAAACAGGAAATCCTGAACCCCACGCAATATTTCATGGAAAGCGTCCTGTGGAGTCCATGGGGAAACGCTGCCCATGAGTATTGGAAGGTTCTGCAGCCACAAACAAAAAAGGCCGGCTCCTTTTGGAACCAGCCTTGAAGTGGTACGCCTGGCAGGATTCGAACCTGCGACCAATGGCTTAGAAGGCCACTGCTCTGTCCAACTGAGCTACAGGCGCACAATGCCGATTTTATTCGGCATTTTTGTCGGGGCAGAGGGATTCGAACCCCCGGCATCTTGCTCCCAAAGCAAGCGCGCTACCAGACTGCGCTATGCCCCGGTGGGCGAAAAATCTATATTCGTAATAGGGGCTTCTGTCAAGGGGTAAGTTGAAAACCTTGCCGCGGCCGGGAGGGGATCCGGGTGCGGGAAAATTGGGAGAAATGGTCGGTGCGATTGGGATGCCTGCGGGAGGTTATCCCTTGACCCCGCCGGCGGTCAGACCCGAGACCAGGTACTTCTGGAGGATATAAAAGAGTCCCATGACGGGGATGGAGACGATGACGGACCCGGCGGCGAATTTACCCCAGGCCGTGGAGTGGGAGCCCACGTAGTGCTGGAGCATTACCGGCAGTGTGTAGGCGGTCTCCTCGTTGAGGAAGGTCTCGGCCAGGATGTACTCGTTCCAGGCGGTCATGAAGGAGAAGAGGGCGGTGACCGCGAGGGCGGGCTTGGAGAGGGGGATCACCACGCGCCAGAACATGCCGAAGCGTGTGGCACCATCGATCCAGGCGGCCTCCTCCAGCTCCTTGGGGATGGTGTCGAAGTACCCCTTGAGCATGAAGACGCAGAAGGGGATCGCGGTGGTGGAGTAGACCAGAACCAGGCCGATGATGGAGTTGAGCAGCCCCAGTTTATCCAGGATGACGTACAGCGGGATCATAATGAGCGTCGCCGGGAACATCTGGACAATGAGGAACATGTTGAGCCCGATGCCCCTCCCCGCGAACCGGAATCGCGAGAAGGCGTAGGCCGCGGTAGAGGCGAGGAAGAGCCCGATAATGGTGGTGATGAGGGCGACCACGATAGAGTTGAGGAGCTGTCTGAAAAAGAGCTTGCGGCCGGCGCTGTCCTTTGAACTGACCACATCTTTGTAGTGCTTGAGGGTCACGGTCTGGGGGATGGGGTTGAGGCTCCTGGAGAAGTTGTCACCGGGGGAGAGGGATTTGCGAATGACCAGCATCACGGGGTAGAGCGTGGCGATGGTGAAGAAAATGAGAAACAGGTGGGTGAGGATAATCCGGGTTCGGGACGACTGTTTCATGTCACATATCCTCCGATGCTTTGGAAAGTTTATTGGCCGCCTTGCTGTACAGGATCAGCACAATGAAGATGAGCGTGGCGTAGGCGGCGGCCAGTCCGTATCGTTCACCCCGCTTGAAGGCCCACTGGTAGGCCTCGGTGATGAGAATGTCGGTGGACCCGCCGGGCTCACCCGCGGAGACCAGGTAGATGATGTTGAACATGTTGAAGGTCCAGATGGAGCCCAGGATAATGGAGGGGAAGAGCGCCGGGCGCAGGAGTGGCAGGGTGATGTGCCGGAACTGCTGCCATTTGGAGGCGCCATCCACCTCGGCGGCTTCATACAGGGAGGTGGGAATGGACTGAAGGGCGCCCAGGGAGACCACCATCATGAAGGGGAACCCCAGCCAGGTGTTGGTGATGACGTTGGCCATGAAGGAGGGCCAGAAGGAGGAGAACCAGGAGATGCCGCCGATACCCAGGTTATCGAGGAGGATGTTGATGGCTCCGTACTGCTGCTGGAACATGCCCTTCCACATGAGGGCGGTGATGTAGTTGGGCATGGCCCAGGGGATGATGAGCAGGACGCGGTAGATTCCCTTCATCTTCAGGGCCGGGTCCTTGAGGAGCAGGGCGAGGCTCAGGCCGATGGAGACGTGGAGGAAGACGTTGAGGAAGGTCCACATCAGCGTGACGCCCAGGGTGAAGTAGAAGTTCAGGGGGTTGGTGATGGAGGAACCGCCGCCGCTGAGGATCTCCCAGAAGTTGGAGAGCCCGATGAAGTGGAACTTGCCGTTGCAGTGGTTCATGAACCCGAGGCCCAGCCCGATGATGAAGGGCAGGAGTACCAGCACCAGCATACCCGCCATGGCGGGGAGAATGTAGGTGTAGGCGATGCGGTTGGCCTTCATGGTCTGCATGAAGCGGGTGACGTGGCCCGTGGCCCACAGCACCGAGAGGCCCAGAAATACCAGGGAGAGGAGGAGCCAGGCCAGGGGGAAGTACCCCTGGGTCAGACCTTGAAATCCCTGGCCCATGATGGCGAAGTCGCTCCCTGCCGTGGACATGCGGTACCCGGCGAAGAGCAGGCCGTAGGTAACAGTGAGCAGCCCCATGGCGCCCAGGGGGGCCCACCTGGGTGTGATGAAGAGGGTCAGGAGGAGCGCAAGGGTGAAGAAGAGGAAAATGCCCAGCCAGGGGACTTCCGGAGGCGGTATGTCCACGGGGCGCACCAGAATGCCCACGTCGCCGTTGGGGAGGTACATGGCCAGAATCAGGCGCGGGTTGTTCTTGTGCTGGGTGTCGAATTCAAAGACAGGTCCCTGACGGACCACGGCCCGGGCCGCCAGGTCATGGATATGCTCGTGGGCGGCGCCCTGGACCTGACCTTCGAAGCGGGTCTTCTGGTTGTTCAGATCAAAGCCTTCCACGAAGCGAAAGCGCAGGAGCTGGCCCTCGTATTTTTTCATGGTCTGGAGCAGGAAGAATTTTTCGGCCCTGCTCTTTCGTATTGTTTCGGGCTGGAGTCCGGCGCTGACGTCAGCTACCAGATAGCGCAGGGCACGGATCCCCTGGGCTCTCACCATGCGCTCCTGGACGCGGGTCTGGACCCGAAGGACCACAAGGAGTCCCACAATTGTGAGGATCAGGGAGAGGACAAGGGAGATGCCAAGGGCGGCGCGGTGCCGCTTGAACCAAGAGGTGGATTGTTTTCTTTTCTTCTTCATTTCCCCCTCCTCAGGCAGGCGCCGAGATATTTATCGGTCTCCCATGCTGCGTCCTTGAGGGCGCTTTTGGGGCTGACTCCACGGCGGACGATTGCCGCCAGGGCTTTGGCGTAGGGCGGCCAGATGATGCGGGCCTCCTTGGAGGCGGGCATGACAACGGCGTGCTGGGCAACCCGGGAAAAAATGTCGTAGAAATTTGCACGGTAGATGCAGTCTGTTTGAGGCGTGGCCTTCTTACAGTTGTTGAGGAGCTGAGATTTGATGCTGATACGGATGGGCATCTGGCCTGCCTCTGCCGCCCGCAGCATTGAGGACTCCATGCTCGCGAGGAAGCGCATGGCGCTGGCTGCCACCTCTTTGTTCGGAGTGCGGGAGCTCATGTAGACCGCCTCGATGGTGAGGTAGGGGTTGGCGCGGTTTCCCTTCACCGTGGGGAAGGTGGTGACGCCGAAGGGGACCTCCTTTGCGTCAAGTCCGCTCATGAACCAGGGCCCGGAGATGACCATGGCGATCTCACCGGTCTTGAACATATCGGCCATGAGGGGGTAGGAGAGCTCCGGGGGGACAACGGCTCCGTCGTGGTTTCCCGCCAGGCGATAGGCAAGGGAAGCGGCGGCGATGCCCTCGGCGGTGACAATGGAGGGCTCTCCCGCGGGAGAGAGGATCTCTCCGCCATAGGCGTGGAGCCAGGGCGAGTGGTGGTATGAGTCATCGGCCTGATAGCCCAGTCCGTAGCAGCGGGAGCCTCTCCACGGGCACTTGCGGGTCAGGGAGGTGGCCAGGTTGATGAACTCCTCCATGGTCCACCGGTTCTCCTGCTGGAGCTTCTCGATGCGGGCGCCCACGTCCTCGCCATTGGGGAGCTTTCGGTAATAAATGCCCAGGGTTTTAGCCGTGAGGGGCAGAGCGTAGAGGCGCTTGTTGCGGATCAGGGAGTCGATGGTGGATTTGGGGGAGAAATCTCCCAGCTCCATGGGGGTCATGTAGTAATCCACGGGAGCGATGAGTCCCTTGGCGATCCAGTCCTCGAGGCGGTCATGGCCGAAGATGAAGATATCGGGTCCCTGACCGCGGGGGAGGGAGTTGGTGAGCTTGTCGGGGAGGTTGGAGAAGGAGACGAAGAGCATCTCCAGGCGGAAACCCTTGTTGATAGCCGGTGTGGCGTTGAACTTTGCGACCAGCTTCTTCAGCGCGTCGGCTTCGTTGCCGATGTAGGAGTGCCAGATGACCAGGCGCTGCTGCTGCCCCGAGGTGGCCTCGTGGCGCAGGTAGGTCTGCACTCCGATAAGCCCGAGGATCACGGTGATTCCGAGGGCGGGGAGGATCCATCCCTTGATCGTGTCCATGGTTATTCCCCCTCTTTCCTCAAGCTGGCGCCATCTTCCGTGGTGTCAAACAGGTGGATCTTATCCGGGGGGAAGGCCAGGGGGATTTTATCGCCCACTTCCACTTCGTGGGTGGGGGGCAATGAGGCCATGATGGGGCCCATGCTGGTGATGCCGGTGATGAGGATCTCGGCGCCCAGGGGCTCCACCACCTCGACGGTACACTCGATGGTCCCCGGTTTGTCCAGGGAGTCGGTGGCGGTGAGGTTCTCGGGACGGATGCCCAGGGTCGCCTCCTTGGCTTTGCCCACGTGGAATTTATCGGGGATGGCGAGGGAGAAGCCATTGCCCGTGAGGGTCTTTCCCTCTTTGATGCTCATGTCGAAGAAGTTCATGGTGGGGGAGCCGATAAAGCTCGCCACGAACTTGTTGTCCGGTTTGTGGTACAGCGTGAGGGGGCGCCCCATCTGCCGGATGCGGCCGCGCTCGAGGACCACGATGTTGTCTGCCAGGGTCATGGCTTCCACCTGGTCGTGGGTGACGTAGACAATGGTGGTCTTGAGGCGCTGGTGGAGTTTTGCGATCTCGCGGCGCATCTCGCCCCGCAGCTTGGCGTCGAGGTTGGAGAGGGGTTCGTCAAAGAGAAAGACCTCGGGGCGGCGCACAATGGCGCGTCCCATGGCCACCCGCTGTCGCTGCCCGCCGGAGAGGGCCTTGGGCTTACGCTCCAGGTACTCGTCAAGGCCCAGGAGGGTGGAGGCTTCCTTTACCCGCTGGCTGATCTCTTTGGATGGGGTTTTGCGCAGCTTGAGACCAAAGGCCATGTTCTCCCGGACTGTCATGTGGGGATAAAGGGCGTAGCTCTGGAACACCATGGCGATGTTGCGATCCCGGGGGAGGACATCGTTGACCCGTTTGTCGCCGATGAGCAGGTCCCCCCTGGTGACCTCCTCCAGACCGGCGATCATGCGCAGGGTTGTGGATTTTCCGCAGCCCGAGGGTCCTACCAGAACGGTGAACTTCCCGTCGGGGATGGTGAGGTCCATCGCAGGGACAATAACGATGTCGCCGTAAGCTTTGACTACTTTTTTAAACTCCACGGATGCCATGGCGTGCTCCATTTAGTGAGTGAACAGGTGTTTGTACTCTTGTTTTTGCAGGTGCAGCCCGTGGGCCGCCGCCGAATTGTATATGTTGTGGCGTTCCAAGTCCATGGGTTTATGGACCTTGCGGGATTGACAACAGAATTTTTTTAAGGGTAGGGAGAGAGGGTGGGGAGGGGTCCTGGATCCTGACCTTTGTGGGGACGACCGGGTTGTATCGGGTTGATGGAAGTATTGTTCCCCTTTTGCTCCGCTGATTCACAGATATCGGTAGTTGCAGCGAAAGTGGTAGAGCATGGGGGTAGATGGGAAGAGGTCCTCGTATTTCGTGTTCCCCAGGTTGTGGATGATCATGGGGTAGCCACTTGGCCCCTTCTCGTCGGAGACCACCCCCACGTGGTCCGCGCCGGGCCAGAAGGTGGTGACGTCCATGAGCACGATATCACCGGGCAGAAACTCCCGGGCCGTCTCTTTGCTGATGGACCTGTGGAGCAGGCGACAGTGGGTCTTGAAATAGGGCAGCATGGAGCGAACACGGCGATGGTCGATGGCCCGATCGATGGTCTTTATATATCGATAGCGCGACCGGTTCCGGACGATATCTCTGTGGATGAGCACCTGCAGGTCGGCCCCGGCGTTGCGCATGGCCCGGATGACCACGTCAGTGCATACGCCTTTTCCTTTGGGGGGATCGCCCTTGGGGTAGCCCATGGAGAAGTAGCTCGCATCGTAACTGGCGTGGTTTTGTGTGAGCTTGATGGCACCCATGAGGGTGTCCACCTGGTCGGGGATGCCGTCTTTGTCGAGGTCGTTCTTTTTCGCCCGGGCCGCGGTGAGTACTTCCAGCGGACGAAGGAGGAACCGCTTGAGCTCCGCGAAATCCTTTGTTGAGAGGATGAGCGCCCCGGCGCCCGGTGGCGCGGCGCGTGCCGATCCGGTGACAACGGCGATGGAACGCCCCGAGGGCGACTTGAAGAGAATGGCTGCTCCCGATGCCTTCCCCGAGCCGTAGCTGCCCGGGATGAAGGTAACCGTGGACTTGTAGCGATAGGATTTCACGGGGACCTTCCCCTGGAGAATAGTGAGCACCTTTGGACCTGTTCGGACGGTAAATGAGGTTTTCCCGGGGGTGCAGCCCCACCACAACCGCGGTGTGGATAACTTGTCAAAATCGCTGAACACCCCCTTGTCCATCAGGTGTGGCCATGGCTCCTCCACGGGTGCTGCGGGCGTCAATTTTTTTACTACGGGCGCCGGCTTTGCCTTCGGGGCCACAGGTGCGGGAGGCTTCGTGGGCGGGCGCTGCTTCACGGGAGGCTTCGATGGACGCTTCTCCACAGGAGCGGCGCAGGAGATCATCAGCGCTATCACGCCCGGACAAAGCAGAGTGTGGTTTTTCATCGGGTCACCTCTCTTTGGAAATAATGATATACGAAAGCCTCCTCCAGCGCAACCGCCCTGAAGGGAAACTGTATTTAAACACTCTGTTTAGGCACAAATAAGTTGAGCGCAGGCAAACATGCTGCGGGATTGACAACAGAATTTTTTTAAGGGTAGGGAGAGCGGGAGGGGAGGGGGGAAGAGCGGGTTATTTTTCCAGCCAGGTCTTGAAGGCTGCGAAGGAGTAGTCGCGGCCCAGGAAGTGTTTCACCATGAGGGCGGCGTCTTCGGAGCCACCGGGGACCAGGACGGAGTTCATGTAGTCTGTGGTGACCTTTTTGTTCATCATCCCCTCTTTCTCGAAGCGGGTCAGGAGATCCTTGGCCATGACCAGGGACCACATGTAGGTGTAATACATGGAGGTGTACCCGTTGAGGTGGCCGAAGTTAGCATAACTGTACGTTCCCGCCAGGTAGGGGTAGGGGCTCATTTTCCTGGTGAGGGCCTTGAGCTCCTTGAGAAGATTGAATTTGGATGGATCCGAGGAGTGCAGATAGTAGGAGAGCTGGGCGAAGAACATCTGGCGCATCACATGGACGCCCTTGCCGAATTCGTCGGCCTTGCGCATTTTTTCCACGAGATCTTTGGGGATGACCGCGCCGGTTTTGAAGTGTTTGGCGAACCGGGAGAGGATGTCATGGTTCCATGCCCACTCCTCCATGAGCTGGGAGGGCGCCTCCACGAAGTCCCACTCGCAGTTGATTCCGGTCTGGGTGATCCAGTGGTGATTGCCAGCCAGGAGCTGGTGCATGAGGTGGCCGAACTCGTGGAAGAAGGTGGTCACCTGGGAGTGCTCCATGAGGGCCGGGCCACCGTCGGTTTTGGAAGGATCGGCGAAGTTGCACACCAGCGCCGCCGAGGGAACCTGAAGCCCCCTGATGCCCGAGATCACGGTGAACTCTGCGGCGTGACCGTATTTGCCGTCCCGGGGGTGCATGTCCAGATAGAAGCGCGCGATGATCTTGCCGTCACGTTTCACGTCGTAGGCCTCCACCTGGGAGTGCCACACTTTTGCCCCGGGGGCTTTGACGAAGGTTATGCCGTACATCTCCTGGGCAACGCCCATGACGCCCTGCTTCACGTTGTTGTAGTTGAAGTAGGAGCGCACCTCCTTGGGATCGACCTTGAACTTCTCGGCCTTGATCTTTTTGACGTAGTAGAAACGATCCCACATGCCCACGATTTTGGCTCTGCGGTTATCCTTCTTTTTGCGGGCGAGGATCTCTTTGAGATCACTTTTCATTTTGCCGCGGGAGAGGTTGGCGACGCGGGTGATGAATTCTTCGATGACCTTTTTGGACTTCACCATCTTGTCTTCGGCGTTATAGGCGGCCCAGTCGGTGTAGCCAAGGAGCTTGGCGTAGGCGTAACGGGTCTTGAGGATATCCAGAAGGATCTTGTCGTTCTTGGGGTATGCCCGGGCGAGATAGACCTGGTAGAGTTTTTTGCGCAGGTTCTCGTTTTTTGCATAAGAGAGGAAGGGGAAGAGGTCGGGGTAGGCGGTGGTGATCTTGACTTTGCCTTTTTTGTCGACTTTTTTCCCCTTGATGAAGTCTTGGGGGAGCCCTTTGAGGTCGGCCTTCTTCACCATGATGAAACGCACGTCCTCTTTGATGTTGCGATCGAACTGCTGGCCCAGGGTGGTCATTTTGGCCTGGAGGGCCTTGAGCTTTGTGCGGGTGGCCTCGTCCTTGTCAATACCGGCGCGTTTGTAATCCAGCAGGAGCTTTTTTACGAAGCGCACTGACATGGCGTCGAGGCCGCTGGTGTTGACTTTGCTCAGGGTGATGTAGAGGCCCGTGTCCAGGTTGACCGCGGTGACGAACTTCTTGGCGCGCTGCTGGCATTTCTCGGCGGCGGTGCGCACGGGCTTCTCGGGGTGAACCGCGGCGATAAGCTCACCCAGGGGGAGCACACGATCCACCTCGATGTACATGTTGTTGAAACGGTTGAGGGTGCCCTTTGGTGTTCCTTTTACCTTGATGATGCTCTTGCGGATCTCTTCGGCCTTGGCCAGGTGTTTTTCACAGGCGGCCTCCACTTCAGCTACGGTGTTCCAGATGCCCGGCTCAACCAGAATGGGCTTCTCGACTCTTTTCACGACCTTGGGGGGAGGGGTCTTGTCCACTACCACGGCAGCGGGATCCTTCTTCTGCGGGTCCGGTGAGGTGTCGGGGCTCTTCTCCTTTGTGCAGGACAGTGCAAAAATTGACAGTGAAATCAACGAAATGTAAAATGCCTTCATGAGAATCTCCTTCTCGCTTTTCCCGGGCACATTCGCTCAAGTTCTTGTGGTGGAATGTGCCGGGGAAATATGGTTTAATGCCATACCAATAATCCTTTGGGACGTGCAGGTCAACGGGTAATTGACGTCGCATCCCCGGGGAAATCGGCCCTTGAGAGGGCCCACAAAGAGCGTGTCCATGTCCCTTCGGTCTGCTGCTGCCCGATACCGGTACTACTTCGGCAAATATTTTGTCGTCATAGCCTCCCTTGTCCTGCTGGGGTTTGCCCTCTTTTTCTATGTGGGTGCCGAGCGATTTCGCCGCGACCTCCGGGCCAAAAGCCCCCACCTTTTTTACAACGACGATCAGGTGACCATCACCGACGTCATCGACGGTGACGAGATGCGGATTGTGAAAAAAGGGGGGCAGTCCACCATGCTTCGCCTGCTGGGAATCAAGGCCTTTGATCCCACGGGGAATGTGTTCCTCTTCCCACGATACGGCGAGATGGCCATCCAGTATATCCAGAAGCGATTTCTTGGGCTGCAGGGCCGGATTCGGCTCGCCACTCCCAAGACCGACACCAGGGGCCGCCTTTTGGCCACCCTCCTTTTTCCCAACAAGGGGAACAAGGAATATACGGTTGATGTGGGCCTTGAGCTTATCGCCCGAGGTCTGGCCATCACCTATGTGAAATATAAATTTCCTGACCGCATGAAATATATCCGGGCCGAGAAGCAGGCCATGGAGCAGCGGCTCGGGCTGTGGGCCAACGCCGAAGCCAGCAAGATGGCCCGCGCCCTGCAGTCCATGTGGAGAAAGGAGACTGACTGATGCTGAAAATGCTGGTCAATCTCTACTCCAGCGCCCGGGAGAGCATGCAGAACCGCTGGGTTTTTACCCTGTTCTTTGTGTTCTCCATCATGGCCTACGCCACCGCAGGGTTCATGTATTTCGAGCTGCCTATCCAGCCCAACCTCTCATGGCTCGACGCC
>JAHJLU010000695.1 GCA_018821745.1 Myxococcota bacterium
ATCCGCGCTGTGATCTGATTCTTTGACCGGGAGTGGTAGGTCAGGCTGAGCCTGTGCTCGTCGAGGAGCGCCTTGAGTACATTGTGAAAGGATGTTGGGTTCTGGGGCCGGTTTTCACAGGGCATGAAGGTTATCTTGTCGAGGAAGTTCGATGGATCGTAATCGGCCTCGTGCAGGTAGTTGGCGATCTCGGCGCTGATGGCGTGGAAGGGATCATAGCCCGCAGTGGGGGGAACGATGGAGTCCAGGAGATTTTTCATGACCACCAGGGCGTGGCAGGCGGGAGCCGTGAGCCAGACACCGGCGAGCTCGAACTCCTTCTCGTGGGCATTGTAGATGTAGCCTTGCGGCTGGGTCTTTCTGAACTCGATGGGGGCCCGGAGGCGGTGTCGCATGAAGGCGATATCCCGCTGAACGGCTGAGCGGGAGACACCGAAATGTTCCATGATCTCATTTTTCTTTACAACCCCCGCGCGCTTGATGGTGTTGTGAATGTAGTGGATGCGCTCGTAGTCGTGCATGATTTTCCTCGGTGTTAGATTCTGATTTCATCATAGCGGGAGGCAATTGTCTAGTATGTATATCAGAACCAGCTCTCCATCACTCGTCATCATAGAACCGGATAACAACGCCGAAATCCACCCATACATGCTCCACCGCATTGGCCAGGTCTCCAAAATCAAAATTGCCACCTTCTCCTGCTCTGAGACAAACTCAGGTCGAACCACACCCAGGGAACAGATCATGCGGGGTGGGTCTTCTGTGTGGCGAAGATTTGACAATGACAGGGCTTGGGGTACTCTCGAAAAATGGTTTCCCTCTATGGGACACGAATAATTGTGTACTCAGTCCACACGCTGTGGTGGAAGCCGTTGTCGGTGCACTACGTGGAGAGTGATTAATGAAGATTGAATCCATTTGCCTGAAAAATTTCAAGGCATTCAAGGATGTTGAGTTGAAGGATATTCCTCGGTTCTGTGTGTTGGTGGGGGCCAACGGATCGGGAAAATCCACCATCTTTGACGTGTTCGGGTTTCTCAAGGATTGCCTTACTTATAACGTGAAAAGTGCGATCCAGAAGCGGGGAGGGATGCCGGAGATACTCAGCCGTGGCTCCGCAGGAGAAGAACTGCTCATTGAGATCAAGTTCCGGATGACCATTGAAAAGGTAGACAGATTGGTGACATACCACCTGGAAATCGGGGAATCGAGCGGAGCAATCAGTGTCACGCGGGAGATCCTCAAGTACAAGAGAGGCGCCCACGGGATGCCCTATCACTTCCTGGATTTTCGCAACGGGCAGGGGTTCGCCATCACCAACGAAGAAGATTTCAACAAGCCCGATGAAGAACTTAACCGTGAGAATCAGAGTCTCGATGCACCCCATATCCTGGCGATCAAAGGTCTTGGGCAGTTTTCGCGATTCAAGGCTGCCAATGCTTTCCGCCAACTGGTGGAAAACTGGCATGTATCCGATTTTCATATCAACCTGGCCAGAGGGACCAAGGACGCCGCCGGGTATGATGAACACCTGTCCGAGAGCGGAGAGAATCTCCAGCTGGTCGCCCGCCATATTTTCGACAACGATCGTAAGGTCTTTGATCGCATCATAGATGCAATGAAGAGACGTGTCCCGGGGATCGAAAACGTGGAGCCCATTCTTACCCAGGATGGGCGGTTGCTTCTTGGATTCAAGGATTACTCCTTCGACACGCCCTTCATCGACCGATACGTCTCCGACGGGACCATAAAAATGTTCGCCTACCTGGTGCTTCTGTATGACCCGGCGCCTCATCCGCTGCTCTGTGTGGAAGAACCGGAGAACCAGTTGTATCCCTCCCTCCTGTATGAGCTGGCGGAAGAATTCCGCTCCTATGCGCAAAAGGGCGGGCAGGTGTTTGTCTCTACCCACTCTCCTGATTTTCTCAACGCGGTTGAGTTGGATGAAGTCTTCTGGCTGACAAAAGAGCATGGGTACACCAAGGCGAAACGCGCCCGGGACGACGAACAGATAAGTGCCTTCATGAAAGAGGGCGACCAGATGGGATACCTGTGGAAACAGGGATTCTTTGCAGGGGCTGATCCACGATGATCTCCTGGCAGTTTTCCTTGAAGAACGTTCAGCCCAGGCCTTGCTTGAGGGATTGCTCCCGAAGATTCTGCCACCAGACGTTCATACGACCTTTGTTGTTTTTGAGGGGAAACAGGATCTGGAGAAGCAACTGGTAAGGAAGATGAGAGGGTGGCGTGTTCCCGATACCTGCTTTGTTGTGCTCAGAGATCAAGACTCGGGAGATTGTTCGGTCATTAAGAAACGCCTGCAGGAGTTGTGCGGGGAGGCCAAACGTCCCGGCGCACTGATCCGGATCGCCTGTCGCGAGCTGGAGAGCTGGTATCTTGGTGATCTCGCAGCCGTGGAGCAAGCATTTGACCTCAATGGTATTGCAAAGAAGCAGGGGACAAAGAAATTCCGAAATCCGGATTCCCTCGGGAGCCCATCGAAAGAGTTGATAGTATTGACAAAGCACAAGTACCAGAAGATCGCCGGTTCAAGGACTCTTGGCCCCCTTCTGAGCCTGGATGGTCAGAATCAGTCCGTGAGTTTCAACATATTCCTTGCGGGAATCACACGAGTACTGTCGTCAACTTGTCCCCCTTGTTGAGATCAATTCTGTGTTGTCCTTCAGTGGCTGCAGCACCTATCTCCTGGCAGGTTGATTTAATTTTGGTCAAAAAGGTGGGCAGGGGGGGTATGATGGGCCCGAAAAGGAGCTTCGTCACATGATAATAATTTTTATGGCAATCATTCTGGTCACCTTTGGCTGTCACTCCAATGAGCAGACAACATGTACGGCACCGGCTTCCCAGGGCCCCGCGGAGAAAACTCCGGCGCCCCGGGTGGCGGCGATGAAACCCGAAGCACCGGTCGGTGTGGCAAAATCCAAACCTGTGATAAAACCTGCCGCGGTCGCCTTTACCACCCTGGGCAGGGGGAAGGTGGTGGTCCCCGAGAAGGCACGACGCTCAGACACGTACTGGATCCTCAGTACCGAGAAGGAGCTCAGGGAGTTTGTGCAGAGAATCCCCAACCCCGCCAAGCGCGCCTCCAAAGACCCGATCTTTCACCGTACCAGGGTGGATTTCACCAAGAAGATGGTGCTGGTTGTCCTGCGATATCCCGGCGACTTTGTGCCCAAGGTGAAAAAGATTGAGCGCTTCGGGGGGGAACGGCTGGTCATCTACGAAGAGACCGCCATGCCCTCGGGGCCCTCCTCTTATACTTCTCTGGCAAGCATGCTCACCTACCACGCTGTTGTTGTAGATATAATGAAGGAGAAACCGGTGGTCAAATCGGCCATCGTCCCCTTGAGCAAGTAAAGAAGTTTACGCTCTGCGGGATGGGGGCACTGGGACGATCCCAATGGAACTCGCCTCCTTGTCTGCATCTGAAACCAATGGTAACGTGTTAGCGACATTTGGGATATTTAGCCCATTGGATGGTACCTACAACATTTATTACGGCATCGCGAACTGGAAGAAGCTGATGAAATATCTGCTCCCGCTGCTCATTCTCCTTGTCTCCTGCGACGACGCGTCGCCACGGACTCCCGTGTGCGGAGACGGCCTGATCAATGGCACCGAGGTGTGTGACGGCACAGCCCTGGGCGGCGAGACCTGCCAGCAGTATGGGTTCCACAGCGGGACTCCACAGTGTTCAGACACATGTGATGCAATAAACTACACAGCGTGCGAGGCCAGCGGCACCTGTGGTGACGGCATTGTGCAGGGCGACTACGGTGAGTCCTGCGACAGCACCAACCTCAATCACCTCTCCTGTGAAGACTTCGGGTACCATGGCGACGGGATCACCTGCGGCACCGACTGCACGGTTATCTTTGACGCCTGCATCCCAAACGGGACCTGCGGCGACGGCATCGTGCAGGGCGAGTTTGGTGAGACCTGCGACGGCAGCGCCACCCAGACCTGGACCTGCGCGGACTACGGGTTCAGCCATGGCACAACCGCAGAGGGGTGCCTCCCCGGTTGCCGCCCCGATCTCTTTGCCTGCGCCGGCTACCAGCACATGAGCGTCTGGGAAGCCGAGACTCACATTTGGGGGATCGAGTGGACCTCCACCGGTGATATCATTGCGGCAGGATCGACCACGGGTTTCTTCGAGCCCCACGGCAATGACTGGCAGGGACTGCTTGTCAAGACCACCCGCGACGGCTCCTTGATCTGGGTGAAGGAGTTCGGCGAGAGCACGGGGTCCTCCCTCGACTGGGACTGGTTCTTCGACCTCGTCAAGGGGGCTGGCAACACCTACTGGGTCGTGGGCACCCTCAAGTCTCCTCTGCCCGGGGAGACACCGTTTACCCGTGGTGAGATCCTGGTGCAGTTCGACGAGGAGGGCAACATCCTGCGTTCCAACCGCTGGGCCGAGGATTTTAACGGGTATGGCATGCAGATTATGGACATGGTCGCCTCTCCCGAGGGCGAGCTCTATGTGATGGGGTGGGTGTATGGCGGCTTCTTCCCCGGCAACACCCTGGTGGGGACCCAGGACTGGTTTGTGGCGGCCTTCGATTCCAGCGGGGAGACCAAGTGGATCCACCAGTGGGGGACCCACACGGAGAACGAGTTCGATCCCGATGGCGCGTGGGCTGGGGCGTGGCACCCCGACGGCTACCTGGTGATAGGTGGCTCCGTGGGGCAGTCCTTCGAGGGCGCCGATTTCAAGGGTGAGGTGGACAGCTTCCTGGCCAAGGTGGATCCCCAAACTGGCGACCTCTACGACTTCTTCTCCTTTGGAACAGATGGATATGAAATCGTAAAGCAGATCGACATCCACCCCGACGGGGACATCATTGCATTTGCATCCATGGCCAAAGCCTATCCAGGTGCCGAGCTGCTCACCGAAAGGATGGGGATGGGCGTTATGCGGATCAATCTGGATACCAGGACCATTCTCTGGATGCGCCAGTTCGGCGCGGGCAGTTCATCAAGCCCCGTCGCCTGCAAGGTTATTGGCAACACTATTACTATCAGTGGCATTGTCGATGGTGACATGGTAGGCCCAGATCCCTTCACTCTTACTGATTTTAACCACTTCACCGCTGGATTTACCATGCAGGGGGAGCACCTGGGTACACGCCAGTTCAAGGATGGAGGAGACACCTTTCTCAATTCCAACATCCTCTACGATGGAGACGCTGTGCTCTTCACCTTTGGCAGTGGTGGTTTCTGGGAGGGTTCCTGGAACGAAGGCATCGACGGCTACACCTTCCTCTTCCAGTTCCCCGCCTTCTAACATCTCATATAGAAGTGGTTGGCGTCGTTGATGTGGGCGATAAATTCTGTGAAATTGAATTCCTCGAGAATCCCTGTTTTGCACCTGATTCAAGGTTTGGTGGATAGGCGGAAGCCTGCGGTTCTTACTTTTCCGCTGCCTTTTACTGCGGTGACGCGCAGTTGTACTTTTTTGTACCGTACGTGGAGGTCGCAGTCCCAGTCCCAGCAGACCCCCGCTGTGGCAATGCGCGTTGACACTTCGCTCTGGGCGATGTCCACGTCTATGTTGTGGATGTCGGTGACGTCGTCAACAGAGAGGCGCAGTTGCATGGGGTCGCTGGCCTCGGCCACGAATTTGAAACAGCCCCTGCATACATCTTTGATGGCTGTGGTTTTATTCCCGGGGGCACAGCGGCACTCCTCGCGGGCTCTGATGAGCGTGGTGAAGCGCGTCTTCTCTCCCTCCTTGAGGCAGGTGATGAAGACAGGAGTCTTGAGCACGTACCCTGCCCTCTTCAACTCCGCCTGGAACTGCGCAGGTGGCGCTGGCAACCTTGAATGGGAATCACCGCCCCCTGTTTTGGTGCACCCGAAGTAGAGGGGGCTGACCAGCAATACGAGGAAGAGGGGCGATAAGAAGAAAGAGGTCACAATGAGGGCTCCATGAAGTAATGTCGGGCATGGTACACCCCCAAAGGGGCAAGGGTCAAATGCCTTGTGCCAGAGGCGCAGGTGGGGATGGTGGCAAGGAGTTTGGTTTTGGTTTCCCTGGGAAGGGAGTCACTTCTTGAAGATGCGCAGAAAAATCAACAAGACTATCAGGATGGCCGCCAACACCGCACAGCCCATGCGTACACCCCTGGCCCAGGTCAGATACCCGCTCTCCCTGTCAATTCTGTGCCGACCCGCAGTCAGTTGCCGCTTTCCGGCAGCCAGCTTCTTCTGGCCCCCGGCGATCTTCTTCTCCCCATCGGCGATTTCTTCCCGGGCGGTGGCGAAGCCGTCTCCACCATCGAAGACGTCATCGATTAACTCCAAAAACATGCTGTCTTCGGCCTCGTCGTATTCAGCCCTGCCTTCCGACAGTTCCTGTTTGCCGTTCTTTAATCTTTGCTTTCCCCTCACCAATCGCTGCTGTCCTTTTTCGATCTTGCTTTGAGCACTGGCCAGTTGCTTCTCCCAGTAATGTATCTTCACGGAGAGAAAAGCCAGGCTCGCCACCGCCGTCACAGCCAGCACAAGCAAACTCAGTTGCACCCAAAATTTGCCCATGAACGGGCCGGTCTTCTTTTTCAATATTTTCGCCTCTGCTACAGAATATCGCCACTAAAACACCCCAGTCAATGCGATGTTAACGATTTTTTTAGGTAATTTTGTGAAGCGCAGTTCACCACAACACGGAAATCCAGTGGGAGGGCAGCCTGCAGGCAAGATGCCCGCGTCCCAGCGGGGACGAAGGATGCGGGCAAGATGCACCCTGTCCCAAAGGGGAGGAAGACTTCGGGGGAGTTGCGGTGGGGTAGTCGCCTGGCATATTGACAATATTCTTCCATAAAGTAGGGTTGGTCTCAACCCATTGCCTGTGATCATTGATTCAGCTGTCCATAAGGGCAGACAAACTTTACCTGAAGGAGTACATCATGAAACGTTTTTCCCTCTGCGCAACAGCCCTCATCATCACCCTCAGTTTTGGATGCAAGAAGAAATCCGACGACGACAAGGCCCCCAAGGATGGCAAAGCCAAAGATCCCATGAGTGCCCCCGCCAAGGACACAGCCAAGGCGGATCTCAAGGGGGCCGATGGCGATTGGGACAAGATCATCGCCAAGGGTGCCCAGCTGGTGAAGGTTCTCAAGGCCACCAAGACCCTCGATGACGTGAAGAAGAACAAGGATAAGCTGGTCTCCCTCCAGGTGGAGATGTTCAAGATGAACATGGCGAGCGCCAAGACCGCCCTCAAGCTGGACAAGGCCGCCCTCAAGGCGTTCATGGACAAGGCAGCCGCCGCCAATGCCAAGCAGGCCAAGATGCAGTCCGACATCGTCACCGAGATGGGCCGAATCGCCAAAATCGAAGGTGTCAAAGAGATCCAGGCTCAGGTGAACAAAGAGACCGCAGAAAAGATGACCCCCCTTCTGAAAGAGTTCCAGGACATCAACAAGCAGATCCAGGAAAAACTCAAGTAGCAGCCCCTGAACAATGCTAAAACGCAGAGGGAAGTGCGCCCGAAATGCGTGTTCAAGACGGTATAACGCCTGTGCCACTGCCTCGTCCATTCAAGACAGGAACGCACCAGCGTCGGGGCAACATAACGCTCCGATGACCTGCTTCATCCCTGTTGTCCATGGCGAAGACCCGACCCCTCTTTCTCCATATTGACTTCCCCCTGACTATTTACTAATCCATATACAAGAGTGGACGAAACCCTGCCTCTGGAGAAGGAGCAGTTGGCTTTCTTAGGCCTTTCCCCTAAAGGGGAAATATGTGAGACTGTTGAACATGACACCGACTGTTTTTAAAGAAGGCGGATTTCGTTTCTTCTTTTCTCTCGCGAGGAGACGAGAATGCACGTGCATGTCATGGGATCTGATGGTGAAGCAAAATTCTGGCTCAGTCCTGAAATTGAATTTGCGAGAAACCATGGCTTATCACGACGGCAGATCAAGTCCGTTGAAACATTGATTGAGGAGCACTACGATGAGCTTATCAACGCCTGGAAAGAGCATTTCGGGGGCTGAAATCACAAATGTCTCAGTTCATGGTATCTGGCTCCTGACGAGGGGGCGAGAGCTGTTTCTTCCCTACGAATACTTCCCCTGGTTTCTTGACCGATCCCTGAAAGAAATTTTGCGAGTCGAGGAGCCAGCGCCGGGCCATTTCTATTGGCCTGACCTCGATATCGACCTCACACTTGAAATTATTGAGCACCCTGGTCGCTTTCCGCTCATTTCAAAACAATAAACCTTTCCGTTTATGCGCCGCTTTGCTGTGTGCCAGGGGAGTGGTTGTTTTCTCAAACCACACTCAGCAATCACAGCCCTTAATAAACCCGATGGAATCGGAGAGTAATGCCGCCGCGCATCCCACGCCACGGTTAACTGTCAGGGCCCCCTGTTCACAGTTGAGGACACAGGCACCACACTCCATACAGGCATCCGGGCGGGCGATGAAGGCGCGGCGGTCTTTTAGGACCAACACAGCGTGGGGACACACGTTCAGGCACATCGAGCATCCGTTGCACTTATCAACCGTCAACTCCAGCGTGCTGACATTTTTCAGGTATTCCATAGCTACCATAATCCCCTCCTTAGAAGGCTCGCAGTGAGACGGCCCACAACACGAGACCACTCAAGGCGCTGCCCACCTGAATGGGGATCGCCAGGCGCAGCTCTTTTTTAACTCCGGACAGGGAGGTAAAAGTAGAGGCCCCGGTAAAATTGACAGCGTAAAACGATGCTATGGCACCCGCCATGAGCACCCAGCCGGCTACCTCAAATCGAACCTGCCACGTGGAGGGCATTCCTCGCATAGATACTGTCAGTAAACCTATGAGCAGCAGCGCGGGCAGGATACTCTTCCCGGAAAACGCCCGACCTGGAAGGAAAGGAAGCAGCAAAGGTGTAATAATCACTCCCGCGATCAGTGCGGCCACCAGTGAAGCCACGGCGAACAGACCGGCATGGGCCATATTTGCGGTGAACGTCCCCGTCCCCAGGAGACCGCTGAACAGGAGAAAAATGACCTGGAGCATGAGCACCACTTTAAGAACCGGGACCAGCTCAATGGGGATGAGCACCAGCCGCTCCCTAAAGGGAAACTCTTTGCGTCGCATGCGGGCGCTGGCGGTTTTCCCGCCATCCAGGTACTGTTGCAAATCAGTGGCCTCAACAGGACCCCAGAGGACACGAAACCCAGTCTCCTGCTTGACCTTGTATGCTGCCACTCCCGGGGCTCCCAGCTGCGGCAGGATTATTCTCCCGTGGGTGACCCGCTCCGCCAGTTTCGTTTCCCTGATCCGGTGGATGAGCTCATCGGTCCCAAAGGTACCCTTCCCTGCGGCACACCAGACATTGATACCACGGGTGTCCAGGACCAGAATCCACAGGTGCCGCCCCGCGAGCTGCGATCGGAGCGAGTCAAAGGTGAGCTTGTAATTTGCGGTGACAAGCACCTCACTCTCCCGGCCAGGATCTCCAAGGGCGTACAGACCCGGTGAGATGGCATAATTCATTCGGAAATCGCTCCAACGGGCCCTGAAGCTTCCCCATCGATCTTTCCCGGTCAACGGTGATGTGACACGGGTTATGCCATCGAGAGGGGTGCCGACCTTTCGGTACTCCATAGGTTTAAAGGGCGAATCATCAC
>JAHJLU010000696.1 GCA_018821745.1 Myxococcota bacterium
CGGTGGTGGTCCCGTTACCCAACTGGCCGCTGGAGTTATTTCCCCAGCAGAAGCTCGCGCCGCTGGCGTCTATGCCGCACGTGTGACCTCCCCCGGCCGACACGCTGCTGAAGGTGTAGCCGGGAACCATGATTGGTGCGTGCTGTTCGATGTTATTCCCGATTCCCAGCTGTCCCCGCTGGTTGCTGCCCCAGCACATGGTGCCACCGGAAATCCGTTCAATGCCGCAGGCGTGGAGACCACCGGCGGTGACGCTGCTGAAACTGGGGCTTGTAATCATTCCGTAGAGCTGGACAGGAACCAAGCGGTCGATGGTGGTGTTGTCACCGAGTTGACCGTTGCTGTTGGATCCCCAGCAGTAGGCGTAGCCTGCCGTCACACCGCAGGTGAATTCGCCGCCCGCGGAGAGCGCCCCAAAGATGCGACCACCCGCAACAGGGATCGGAAAATGGCTCTCGGTGGTGGTACCGTCTCCAAGCTGCCCCTTATTGTTGGCACCCCAGCAGTAAGCTGAGCCGGCGTCAGTCACCGCGCAGGTGTGGTTGGACCCCGCCGTAATGGAAGTAAAAATGTGCCCCCCGAAAACCTCGACGGGAACACTGCTCGCGGTGGTACTTCCGTCCCCAAGCTGGCCGTAGGTGTTGTCACCCCAGCACCAGACGCGCCCGGTATTTGTGCGGGCGCAGGTGTGGGCGGCCCCGGCGGCGATGGCAGTGAACTGCTCACATCCAGAAACGGCCCAATTACACATGAGATCACACTCCAGTTCTCCCCCTGCGCCGTACCCAAGGCTCAGGCAGGTTTCCCCGGCGAGATCGGTGCCGTCACAGCTCTCGTGGGTCGTCTGGGCGATTCCATCACCGCAGGATCCTTCACAGGCGGATGCGTCGGTCTCGCAGGCAGTGCTGCACGAGAGTGTCCCGCCGTAGAACCCCCTGCCCAGGCAGCTGTCGCCCCCGAATTCCGTCCCGTCGCAGGTCTCGCTGTAGCCGCCCTGGATGACACCGTCGCCGCAGCGGCCGACCTCGGCGCACATGTCTATCTTGCGCTGGCACGTGAACGGATCGCAGCCGAGCTCACCGCCGTAGTAGCCAAGACTCTCGCAGGTGTCACCGCCAAAGTCTGTCCCGTCGCAGGTCTCGCCGTCGCCGCCCTGGAGGATCCCGTCACCGCAGCGCTCACAGCCGCTGTTGTCGGCCAGGCACTCCTCGGTACACTGCAGAGTACCCCGATACCCGCCGAAGTCGGCGCAGGTAGCAGCACCAAAATCCGTGTCGTCGCACTCCTCGCCGTCGGCCTCCTGCATCTCGCCGTCGCCGCACCACCCATAGCCCTCACAGTTGGTCACGTCGAGCAGGCAGAGGTTGTTGCAGGCGAGGGTCCCGCCGTAGTACCCCAGGGTCTCGCAGGTCTCCCCTGCGAAGTCCTCGAGGTCGCACTCTTCGTCGTGGTTGGCCTGAACATCGTTGTCGCCGCACCACCCATAGCCTTCGCAGCTCGAAGTGTTGAAGATGCACTGGGGAGTGCAGGCGAGGGTCCCGCCGTAGTACCCTAAGGTCAGGCAGGTCTGCCCATTCATGTCTTCAGCCTCACACTCCTCAATGCCCTCCACCACCCCGTCGCCACAGGAGGCGGCGCCGGAGCAGTTGGTGAGATCCCAGTGGCAGTTGGCGTCACAGGTGGCCTCACCAGAGCCATGCCCCAGCTCATTGCAGTTCTCCGTGGAAATCCCCGGCTCGCAGGTCTCCCCGAACTGGGTCTGGATGATGTCGTCGCCGCATTGCCCCGCGGCCTCGCACTCGGTGAGGATCAGGTTGCACTGATCATCGCAGGCCAGGGTCCCGCCGTGGTAACCCAGAGAGGCGCAGGTGTCGCCCCCCAGGTTGATCCCGTCACACTCCTCGCCCACGTCAATGACGCCGTCCCCGCAGGAGTCGCTGGTGCCGCTCTCCTGTTTGCACCCGAAGGAGAGTATAAGGATAGTGAATAGGGTTAGAGTTCTCATGCCGTGTGCCTCCATGATAATTGCGCCATAGTCCCCCGGATTCAATGAAATATCGGGGATTAGTGGATTGTGACAACAACGCACACCAGTGTCAAGGGAAGATTCTGCCTGCCCCTAAGCGCCCTCTCCAACAGAGTGCATGGGTGTTCGGGCAGTGCGCCAGGCCCAGCCTGACTCAGAATGCAGGAGACGCCGATGGACCTGCTTCTCAATGAAAATCTGCAGGATTGTACGTGAGGACAAGGAACGGTACTTTGTTACGCTGAGGGAGTTACCGGGGTTACGGGGGCTACGGGTTCGGCGGGGTCTTCGGAGTCGCGGACGTCGGCGCTGGAGTCGCGGATCTTGCGGTAGTCGTGATGGGAGCGGCCAATTGCGCTGGCCAGGGCCCGCCTGAAGAGCTTCAGGTTGTAGTAGAAGTTGTCAGCTTTTTCACGGGTCCGCTCCGGCTGCCACAGCATGGGCGTCCTTTTCCCCAATGGGGGGGCCACCCTGCCATAAAGCGCTCCGCGGATTTTGATCAGGCCATCACGGGTTCCCTGTGTATGCGTCCGGGATGCCATCGTCTCCGCTCCAGTCGGTTTTTCGGGAAAAAAAGGGGGCAAAATCTTTGTCGACACCACCGCTGCCGATTCCCTCATCGCCTGCGGCGGTAAACTGGGAGCTGCCTTTTTCAAGGGCAGGAGGCTGCGCCTGGATGACAGAAACAGTCGCTTTTCCGTCTCAAAGTGAGGCCTGCAAAGACCACGCGCAAACTCTATTGCGTCAAAGCATCATGCCCCCTTGCCGTCAATGCAGCCACCGGGCTACGATTTTGCATGGGTTCCTCAGGGGGTGAGGACGCGCTGGATCATGTCGAGCAGGGCCTTAATGTGGAAAGGTTTTTCCAGCCACAGCACCTCGCCGCTCTCCAGGAACTGGGAGGTGGGGGTGGAGAAGGCACCTCCCGTGGTGAAGATCATGCGGGGGAGCAGCGCAGGGCGGTATTTCTCCACCCAGTGGCGCAGGTGAATTCCCGACACATTCTCCATCATGAGGTCTGTGACCACCACGTTGATATCCGCCTCGGTCTCCAGCAGGGTGATGGCCTCGGCGCCGTCCTTCGCGGTGACCACCAGGTGGTGTCTGGAGAGACTCCGGCTGAGGGTCTTGCGGATCAGGGGGTCATCGTCCACGATGAGCACCGTGCAACGGACGAAGGGATCCGTCTCCTGCACGATGCGGATCTCACCGGTCCCGACCTCCAACTGATTCTCGGCGGCATTGAGCCGAACCGTGAAGGTGGTTCCCTCTCCCTGGCGGCTCTTCACCGTGATGGTGCCCCCCATATCTTTGATGATGCCCGCGCTTATGGCGAGCCCAAGACCCGTGCCCTCACCCTTGGCTTTGGTGGTGTAGAAAGCCTGGAAAATGCGGGGCAGATGTTCCGGGGCAATGCCGCTGCCCGTGTCGGCGATCTCCACGACCACCTGATCCCCGTCCGGGTAGAGGGACAAATCGAGGCGGTTGGACTCAAGGTTGCCCTCTCCCATGGCGTGGGCGGCGTTGATGAGAAGGTTGAGGAAGACCTGGGCCAGCTTCCCCTCAATCCCCCTGACCAAAAGCGTCTCCGAGTAGTGGCGGGTGAGCCGCGCGCGGTACTTTATCTCGGAGAAGGCCATGGAGATGGCGCTCTCAAGGACCTTCTGCACAGAGATGAGGCGGCGGCGCTCCTGCTTTGTGGAGGAGAAGGTCTTCAGGTCGGTGACAATGGTTTTAATACGCCGAACGCCCACCGCAGCCTCCCTGGCCAGCTCTTCGACCTCGTCGGGGATATGCCCCGGCAGTGTGTCCATGGTTGCGTCATGGGCGTCGCTGATGGTCACGGCGGCGGCCTTCTCTCTCAGCCTGACAATCTCTTCGATGTTGTTCTGCACATAGGTGAGGGGGTTGTTGATCTCATGGGCCACGCCCGCCGCCACGAGCCCGATGGTGGAGAGCCGCTCCGACTGCGCGAGGGAGTTTTGCAGCACCATCCGGTTGAGGCTCACGGCGGTGAGATTGCAGACCGCCCGGAGAAACTTCATCCCCTCTTCATCGAGGGTCTGCTTTTCTTCCAGGTAGAAATTCATCACCCCGAGGAGGGTCTCTCCGAACATGATGGGGAGGATGACGTGGCCGTGTTCTTTCATGTTTTCGGAGTGGTTCTCATGATCCTCCCCGATCTTGGTGCAGAGGTACGCTTCACGAGACTGGGCCACGCGGCCGCAGAGGCATTCGCCGAACTTCAGGTGTCTGCAGCGGAACAGGATGTCGGGAGAGAAGTTGCGCTGGGCGGCCAGGCGGAGAGTC
>JAHJLU010000697.1 GCA_018821745.1 Myxococcota bacterium
AAGAGCGCCGCCCTCCAGTGGAAATTTGAACCGGCCCTCCTCGACGGCAAACCCGTCCCCGCGAAGATCCCCGTCGCCTACCCCTTCAGGCTCAAACACCAGGGTGTCAAGAAGACCCCCGTGAAAGATCCGCCTGCGGTCCCCTTGAAAAAACCGGCCACCAAACCTGTGGTCCCCCCTGTAAAACCACTGGTCACCAGACCGCCCGTTCCCAAACCCCTGATCCCTCCAAAGCCAGCCACCACAACCCCGCAGCCTGGAACTGCCCGCATCGGGGGGACCATCTGGCAAAAAGGAAGCGTGACGCGCATCGAGGACGCCCGGGTGATCACCTTCAAACGCAAGCCCGGGGGAAAAGCGGGTGTGCAAACTGCCTCCACCTACAGCGACAAACGGGGTCGCTTCTCGCTGTCCCTTGCTCCGGGGCGCTACGTCATCAAGGTGCTCGCCCCCGGGTGTCTTCCCCATGAGACCACCGAGACCCTCGCCCCGGACAAAACCCTGGAGGTGGATTATTTCATCCGGCGCAGGGAGGATGACCCCTATGCAACAACCGTGGTGGGCAAGAAAGACCGCAAGGAGGTGACCCGGTACGAGGTCACCCTGCCCGAGATCCTGGCAATCCCGGGAACCCAGGGCGACGCCCTCAAGGCAATCCAGAACATGCCCGGGGTTGCGCGCTCCACCTTCGGCATGACCGGCCTGGTCATCCGCGGTGCGTCACCCAGGGACTCAAAAATCTTCTTCGAGGGCCACGAGATCCCCCAGCTCTATCACTTCTTCGGGATCACCTCGGTGATCAACTCCGACATGCTCAAGTCCATTGAGTTTGTGCCGGGCAACTTCTCCCCGGAGTATGGCACGGCCATGGGCGGGGTCGTGAATGTCCGGGCGCGAAAGCCCAAAACCGACGGGCTGCACGGCTACCTCGACGCGGATCTGTGGGACGCGGGGCTCCTGCTGGAAGGCCCCCTCCCCTGGTACAAGGGCGGTTCCTTCGCCGTGACATACCGGCGCTCCTACCTGGACGCCTTTTTGCGCCCGTACAAGGATCGCGTCGGGGTCGCCCCCATCTACCACGACTACATGGCCCTGATGAATCTGCCCCTTTTGGGGGGAACACTCCAGGCCATGTTCTTTGGATCCCAGGACAGCATCGTGCTCTTTGAGGAGAACATGGAGCCCTACGTCACCAACTTCATGAAGGGGCTGCTCATCTACTCAAGGCGCGTGGGGAAAACCGACTACAAGGCCTCCCTCTCCGCAGGGGAGAGCTACCTGGAGTGGAAGGATCCCGACGGAGAGTTCAAGATTGGGTACACCATCCGCAGCGTCGATTACCGCACCTCTGTCAGGCACCGGTTCACCGAGGCGGTCACCCTCCGTGGCGGCATCAACGGTGGTTTTGCCGAAATTGATTTATGGATCCGCATGACCTCCACCGTGGGCAAGGATGAAAACGGCCAGGACATTCAGAACCCCCTGGGGAACCAGCGCTTTGATCTCAACGAGCGGCTCTACGGACAGGCCGCGTGGGCCGAGCTTCAGTACAAGCCCTTTAAATGGCTTGAAGTGCTCCCCGGGATCCGGTTCGACTTCTGGGACGGCATCGAGAGCCGTGAGGTCACCACAAATCCCCGGCTCACCACCATCTTCCATATTGTGCCCAAGAAACTCCGGCTCATGGCCGCCCTGGGCCTCTACACCCAGCCCCCGGACCTCTTCATGACCCACAAGGATTTTGGAAATCCGGACCTGAGCTATGAGAGCTCCATCCACAGCTCGTTGGGGATGGAATGGACGGCGACGCCCGAGACCTCCCTGAAGCTGGTGGGGTTTTACAAGCACCTCTACGATCTGGTGGCCAGCCCCGTCTCCACATGGAACGACGACGGCGACGTGGAGCCCGACGCCAGACTGGCCACCAACCACGGGGTCGGGCGCATCTACGGCATGGAGGTGCTGCTCAAGAAGAACAACACGAACCTGTGCCCCGGGTTCATGGGATTTCAAAAATGCTTCGGGTGGCTCTCCTATACCCTCATGAAGAGCGAGCGCAAGGACAAGAGCCAGGTGGGTTGGTACCCCTTCGACTACGATCAGACCCACATCCTCACGGGGATCCTCTCGGGGAAGTGGGCCAACGGATGGCAGGTGGGGCTCCGCTTCCGGTTCACCTCGGGAAACCCGACCACACCCTTCGCGGGGGGCATCTACAGCATCGACGCCAACGCCTACTACGGGATGCCCGGCGTTCGCAACAGCGGCCGCCTCCCCGACTTCCACCAGCTCGATTTCCGCGTGGACAAGAAGTTCACCTTCAACCGATGGAGCTTCACCCTCTATCTCGATATCCAAAACCTCTACAATCAACAGACCAGTGAGTATGTGATGTACAATTTCAACTACACCCGCAAGGGATATGTGCACGGACTGCCCGTGCTCCCGTCCCTGGGGTTCAAGGGGAGTTTCTGAGATGCGCCGCTCCACCATTCCTCTCCTGGTTACCCTGTGGCTCGCCCTGAACGCCTGTGAAGAGCCCGACTTCCCCGTGGCCTACGAGCTGGGCGATGATCCGCTGGTGCTCGCCCTGGTGGTCACTCCTCCCTGGGCCCACGAGGGGGAGACCATGACCCTGGACCCGCTGGTTCACTGGCCCGGCGCGACACTCTCCATGCTGTATCTGCGCTGCATCCCCGAGTTTGAGGAGCCCGGCGACTGCATGTACAACCACGCCCC
>JAHJLU010000698.1 GCA_018821745.1 Myxococcota bacterium
GAGATCTGTGACAACGGCATCGACGACGACGGCGACGGTTTTGTTGACTGCCAGGATCAGGACTGCAGCTCCCTGGTGGAATTCTGCCCCGAGGGTGAGGAGATTTGCCACAACGGGAGCGACGATGACGGCGACGGACAGATTGACTGTGACGATTCCGACTGTTCCGAAGCCCCCAACTGTACAGGGATGGATTGCGCTATCGATTTTGCCTGGGCCAACGCTCCGACCGCCGGCTGCAGTGACGAGGAGACATGCACGTTTCATATGTTCAGCGGAGAATCCCCCGTGCCCATGTGCTATCCCATACGCACGCCGGGTTTTTACGGGCGATGCGTCGCGACGGATGTGTGTAACAAGGGTGAAGTATGTATGGGTAACGGCTGCACTCCCCTTTGCAATGACATGAGCCCCGATTGCCCGACCTACACCGCGGCCACAATGCCGCAAAACACCCCTGTCTGCAAAACCAAAGGCATCCACCCGGCCTTCCAACCATTCAGTTACTGCATCCTCAAGTCCATGTGTCATCCTGTACAGCAGATTGGCTGTGATACCCAAATGTGGTGCAAGATGGAGATTGATACCATGGACGTCTCCGCGTCCTTCACCTATTGCACCTCCATCAACGGATTTCTCGACGAGGATGAGGGCTGCATCTCCAATGAGGAGTGCAAGGATGAGCTCGTCTGTTTCCCCACCACCGGTACCTGCAAGAAACCGTGCACCACTCCCGAGGATTGCGACGAGATAAAGGATTGTGTGATGCAGGGCAACACCATCGGGCTCTGTCTGTAAGGGACCCCCGCGATTTTCCTTTTTCAAACGGCAAAATTCAGGGGAGACTCAGAACCACAGGATCTCTACACCGGCGATAAAATACTGGGGCATATCCGCTATGGAGGGGTAATAACTGATGCTGTAACGCCAGAAGAACTCGCGGTCCTCCTTGGTGATGTCGTTGGTGATGAAATCAAGGTCCACCCTGAAACCGAACACGTGAAACCCGAGGACCGAGGAGTTGGCAGTGAGCCCTATTCCGATACGCCAACCGTCCCAGGCGTTGAGGGCCGGGTTGAGGTGTCCCCAGCCGAACCGCATTCCCGCGGCTATGTTGATGTTGACCATGGAGAGCTGGAAGCCGTAGTTGTCGTTGATTTCCTGGCCGCAGGCCTCGCTGCAGTCGTTGCACGATCGGATGCGCTCGTCGATGAAGAGGGCGCCGAAACCGGCGCTTATGCTGGCATAAAAGGAATTCCAGGGGTTGCTTGTGGAGTCGGCGGGGACGGTTATTGCCCCGTCCCATTCAAGACCCAGGGAGAAAATGCCGTTGAAGAGGGTCTCCTGAGAGCAGCCTCCCAGGCTGTTGTTGAACCCGGAGTCAAGGGAGAGGCCCAAAAAGACACCTCCCTTGAAGATGAGGCGGTGGTCCGTGTAGTTTTTCCACAGGGGCTTGACCTTGAGGAGAGCCTTCTCCTCCTTGGTGAGCACCTTGGGCTTGACCACTTTAAAGACACGGTCAACTTTGCCGTCGTCGTCGTCGAAAGCCTCGTCGGCCGTTGTTGTTTTTGGTTTTGTACCGTGTGTTGTTTTGTCGTCTTCGTCGGGGAGCTCGATGTCTACCCCGGTCTTTTTCGGTTTGGTGGGAGTCGGGGGAGTTTTTGCCCCGGGATCCGTTTTTTTCTCAGGGTCTTTAGGCTTTGGAGCAACCGTGGAGGGGGGATTTTTTCCGGGGGGCACCACAGGAGGCTTTCCCGGTTTTTTTACTTTGGGGTTATCGTCGTCATCGGGGAGCTCGATGGGGGGCGCCTTGGTGTTTTCCCAGGCGGTCGCGTCCATGGAGCGGAAGGTGATGGTGAGAATGTTCAGGTGAAGGACCGTGATCTGTTCCCCCTTTTTGTCCTCGACCTTCACGTACTCGCCCATCTTGTAGGCCAGCACCTTCCCCTCCACGGTCCCCTCGTTGTTTTTGAGCACAATGGTGGCGACCTGGATTTTCCCTGTTTTTTTACTCCCGGTGGTTGCCATTGCGCTAAGGGCCGGCATGAAAAGCCAGAGTGAGAGAGCAAGCACAGCAAGGATCACGGGGCGCCGGCCAACAGGGACAGCGAGATAACTATTACGTAACATGCTATTCATATCAGGTGTTCAACTCCTTTTTGTCGGTGGAGCTGTCTTCAGGCTTCTTGAGTTTTTTGTGATGCTTGTTGAGGAACTTTACGCCGTTCCTGATGTTCTTTTTCATGGACTTGAGCAGGGTCAGGGTGGCGGGGAACTTGTAGTTCACGGACTTCCCGTTTTCCGTGTCGGAGATGCGGTAATAATAAAACGAGGAGCCTTTCTTGCTCTTCTTGAACCCGATGGAGAAGTCTCCTTTGGTTACATAGAGTACGTGGAGATCCTTCTTCTCGTCCTTGAGTTTTGCCTCTGCCTTCATGATATACATCATGGCACTATAGAGGGAGGGGATCTCCGAGGAGTCGATGTAGGCCGTGGTGATCAGTTTGCGGGTCGAGCGTTCATGGACAGTGATCTTGATCCCCTTGAGGACCTTGTCGTCTCGGCCGGGGATATAGACGACCACCGCCCAGAAAGAGGCGTAGACCGTGGGAGAGTATTCTCTCATGGAGTAGCCGATGGGTTCGGTCTCGATCACGACAATGGAGCCTTTTTCCGAATGAAATCGCTCCAGTTCCGTGCGGTTACCTTTTTTCTGGCCGAAGGATGTCATGGGGATGGTACACAACGCGAGAATTACAAAGAGGAAAAGTCTTTTGGACATTGCAAAATTTCTCCAAAGAAAAGAATTGAAAATCAGGCGTGTTTCAGTATGCCTTAAAATGAATCAGCGAAAAAGAAAATACGGCCCAGAGCCTCTTTTTTCCGTCATGGGGGTGCGCGCGGGGCGGCGTTAAATTTTTCGGTTGCAATAGTGGTCAAGTTCAATAGATTGCCCTCATAAGGAGGGTCACCCCTATGACCGATTCCCGGTTCGACTCCATAAAAGATGCCATCAGTGATTTGCAGCAGGGAAAAATGATCATCGTCGTCGATGACGAAGATCGTGAAAATGAAGGCGATTTTGTCATCGCCGCCCAGCACATCACGCCTGAGCATATCGTCATGATGAACAGGCTGGCCAGCGGGATCATCACCGTTCCCGTGCCCCATAACCGCCTCATGGACCTGAACATCGGGGTCATGGTCTCCGACAACAGCGAGGCCATGAGCACCGCCTTCACCATCACCGTCGACGCCAAAAAAGATATCTCCACGGGGAGCTCGGCCCAGGATCGCAGCGTGACTATCCGCAAGCTGGCAGATCCGGCCTCCACCCACCGTGATTTTGTGCGGCCCGGGCATATCAACCCCCTCATGGTGCGCGAGGGAGGCGTGCTGCGGCGCGCCGGGCACACGGAGGCGGCATCGGATCTCATGCGGCTGGGGGGGCTTGAGCCGGTGGGTGTGCTGTGCGAGATCATGGGCGACAACGGCGAGATGCTGCGGTTCGACGAGCTTTTTGAGATGTCACGCACGCTGGACATGAAATTCATCTCCATAGCTGACCTCATCCGCTATCGGCGCAAGACCGAGAAGCTGGTGACCCTCACCAGCCGCAACGAGCTCAAGACCCGATACGGCACCTTCACCGCCTGCCACTATGCGAGCAAGGTGGACGCCAGCGTATACACCGCCCTCATCCGGGGCGACATCGCCAACGCGAAAAATACCCTGGTGCGGATCCACTCCGCCAACCCCACCAACGATCTCCTCGCCCGGCTGCAGGAGGTGGGACAATGCCCCCTTGAGATGGCCATGGAGCGGCTCTCCAAAGAGGACCACGGTGTGCTGCTCTACATCGAGAAGGCGCCCATGGACCAGTCGGGCATCCCCATGGATGAGCGGGACTTCGGCATCGGCGCGCAGATTCTGGCGGATCTGGGCGTGCACCGGGTCACCCTCCTCACGGACCATCCCGTGAAGCGTTCGGCCATCGAGGGCTTCGGGATCCACATCGACGAATATCTGCCCCTGGAGGGCGCCCTCACCGGCGCCAAAGTCCTCCGCTTCACCGAATAGAGCACGGCGCCTCCCCTGAAAATCCCCTGTACTGCCGAATTATTGAAATTCTGAGAGGAGATGCACCAGGAGGGCCAGGGCCTCCGACTCCCGGGAGCGGGTGGTGTGCCAGATGACCATGGTGGAGCCGGGGGTGGAGGTCTGGATTGCCAGGTTGTCGTAGCCCTCGAGGATGAATTTTGTGTACCCCATGTGCTCCCTGGGGAGGAAAAACGAGAGCTGCACCATCTCCCCCTCTTCGTGGCGCAGAAGCTCCGGTGGCAGCGTTGTCATGAGGTGAAGCGGGCCTTGATAACCGGAAAGCGGTCTTTCCCGCAGAGCATCCCCGCGGTGAGGGGGGCGGACTCCCGGATGGTGTCGGCCATGGCGAAGGCGAAGGCGCGGATGTCCCACTGGGCGTGGCCGTCTTCACGCAGGCGGGAGAAGTGGTAGTGCTCGCGCAGGTTTGCGGTCCAGGTTACCCGGCGGCGGTGGCCCGAGAGCAGGGCATACTGGGCGGCACCGTGGGGAGCCATGCGCAGGAAGGTCTCGTGGGAGAGCTCAATGAGGGGCGCGGCGGCGGCTCGCTGCTCCGGGGAGAGCGCCGGTGGGTGGGTGAATCCCAGGGCTGGGGAATAGGCGCTGCAGGTGATCCCCGAGAGGCGGTGTCGCTTGAGCTGTGCGAAGGCTGCGGCGGAGAGGATTATCTCCCACGTGTAGGTAAAATGCTCCAGCTCCGAGGGAGCTGAGTCGTGCAGTCCCAGGGGGGAGAGCAGCGCCTGGAACTCCGTGTTCTGCTGATCCGCCGAGAGGGCTCCCGCCAGCGCCAGGGCCCGGGAGAAGGGGATGCCCCGCTGACGGCTCATGCGCATGGCCAGGACCCTGGTGTCCACCTGATCCGGTCGCATGAGCAGCGCCAGGGTGCCCAGGTCCGAGCCGTCGAGGGAGACTACCTGCCCCGTGAGGGACTCGGGGTCAATGTCCTGGTTGCCGAAGAGCCCCTGGGAATACTCGCGGCGGTGGTATTCGGATGGCTCCACATAGCGCACCAGGGAGGGCGCCACGGCGGAAATCTCGCGGTTGAGGAGGGTCCCCAGTTCGTTCATTTCTGCGAGGGGCGAGGCGGCGAAGGCCAGGATCATGTGCTCCAGGGTGCGGGTGTTGAGGGTCGCGCCGAGCTGCCCCGTGAGGGAGAGGGGCAGGTAGTACCGGGCGTCTTCCTTGTCGATCCCCGCCTCGAGGAGGGAGAAATAGAACGCCGAGGCTGCCTTCTGCAGGCGTTCGAGGGCGGCACGGTCTTCCTCTGAGGACCACTCAGCGGGGATCATGTAATCTTTGCCCACCTCGACGTAGCGCTGGGATTTTTCCGTGTAGGAGGCCAGGCGGTGCCGCTCGATCTCTTCGAGGGCCAGCCGTGAGATGTCCTGGATGTCGATGTTGAAGACCGCGTGCTCAGCTATGGAGGAGTGGCCCATGTCAAAGACGATGCTCTGGTTGGATTTGCGCGCCTTGGGGACGTTCTCCCGGGCCTCGGCGCGGAGCTCCTCCACGGTGTCGGGGCTGCGGCTGATGCGAGCGTAGGCCGCGGAGATGATCTCCGGTGTGAACAGCGAAGGGTCGAGCCCCGCGTCCATGGCGGCCGAGATGACCGTGGTGTCGATATTATATCCGGCAATATTCAGTTTCATTGGGTCCCTCAACCGGCAAAAGTGCTGCGCGGGGGGAAGGGAAAGTTTATGAACATTTCCGCTCCCCGGCTGACAGGGGGGTTGTCCCAGTGGCTGCGCTCAGCCTTGGGATTCTTTTTCCGGGGCCTCTTCCGGCGTTTTTTCCGGGGCTTCTTTCCGGTCTTTTTCACCCTTCTTTTCCTCACGCGTTTATGTCTGCGCCGGACCTTTTTTTTGTGCCGGCGCCTGACCCTGGCACGCTTTTTCCCGAGCTTGATGACCCGCAGGCTCACCTCGATTACCCCGTGCCGAAGGGGCATGAGCGCCTTGAACGCGGCGGGGGTGAGGTCGATGACCCGCCCGCGGATATAGGGGCCGCGATCGGTGATGCGGACCCGCACGGAGCGCCCGCTTTTTTTTGCGGTGACCTCAACGATGCTGTTGAAGGGGAGCGTGCGGTGGGCGGCGGTGAAGGCGTTGGGATTCACCCGCTCCCCGGAGGCTGTCTTCTCCCTGGTGGCCCCGTAGTAGGAGGCTTTGCCGCGCTCGATGTGGGAGCAGCCGGCGCCCAGGGTCAAAAGGAAGATGAGGCCGGCGATCATTTCCCTTCCTCCGAAGTGGGGAGGCCGTTTTTCAGGAGGATCAGGTGCTGGAGTCCCAGGATGGTCCCTGCGATACTGGCGCTTATGGCGATGAGATAGGCCCCAATGTCCAGGCGGCCAACGGCCCCCAGGAGGAAGAAGAAGAAGAGATGAAAGTCCCGCTTGGTGAGGTACTTGAGCTTGTCGAGGATTCGGCCAGAGAGGCCACCCTCCTCGTCTTTTCCGAAGCCCACCTTGTAGTCCTGGTTGTTCCCGGTGCCCGCGACCTTGATGAGGAAATAGTACATGACAAGGTTGGCTATCCACTGCCCCACGAAGGCGGCGATGCCCATATAAATGAAGCGGGTCTGGCCCGTGCTCAGGTACGCCCAGGCCGCGACCCCCGCGAAGAAGATGCAGTTGGTGATGTCGTCGATGATGGTGTCGAGCCAGTCGCCGAAGTGGGTGAACTGGAACTTGACCCGGGCTATCTCGCCGTCGCAGCCGTCGTAAACGGAGCAGGCCTGCATGAAGATGCCACCGAGCAGCCCGGCGGTGTAAAAGCTCAGCCCCATGAGGTGGTGTCCGAAGGCCAGAAAAAATCCCGCGGCGATGGCGAAGAACCCGTTGATGACGCTCAACTGGTTGGGAGTGACGGGCAAAACGGCCAGGACGCGGCTCACGGGGAGACTCATGGGGCGGTTGAAGGTACGCGCCACGATGCCGTCCTGGGGCTTGCGCAGGGAATGGAACAGGAGTGTGCCCGCCTGATAGGTGTCGGCCCGCGAGTCGATGCGGCGGAAGAAGATGCCCGGGCCTGCCATGAGCTCGCAGTCCTTGGTCTTGCTCAGTTGGGTAAAGAGCTTGAGATCCCCGTTCTCCGCGTCTACTTCAAGGGCCCGTGAGAGGGCGGGGATGTGACCGTGGCCCACCCTGGCGAACCCAACGTAGTGATCCTGCTCCAGGATGGGGAAGCCGTCGGATTTGGTCCACCACTTGTGGCCGTCGGCCGGTTTGCCCGTGAGGAGTGTGAGCCCCTTGCTCGAGGGGAGGGGTTTTGTTGTCTCGAAGAACCGCTTGTGGAAGACCACATCTCCACGCACCAGATAAAACTCTTCCTCAAGGGCGGGGAAGGTTTCCACCACCTCGATCTCCATGTCTTCGGGTTTTCGCTCGAACCGCCACTTGCGCAGGGCCTCTTTGGGGTCGAGGATGTATGCCTTCTTAACGCCATGGTAATAGAGACCAAAAAGTTGCCGGTCCAGAAGCGGGAGTCCCCCCACCCGCAAGAGCGTGTAGGGCCCCTCGGAATCTTTTTTGCCGGGGATGATGATGGCCGCCGAGGCTTTGGTCATTGATGTTTCTCCTTGTCGAGTGTCGCCAGCATAACGTATCCTTCCCGGATGCGAAAGAGGGCTGTGAGATGGCCCAGAACAGCCAGCGTTATCATGAGCCACTCCACGGGGGTGAAGTGCCACCAGCGGAAATATCCCAGGTGGGTGGAGAGGATCTGGATCCAGGGGATCAGGATAAGGAGCACATGACGCTCCGCTCGCCCGAGGATGCCCGACTCCACTCTGCCGCCCCCCGAAGCCTGGCTCTGACTCCCCAGAAAGGAGACCAGCAGGACCGCCACAATGGCCACGTGGGCCAACATTGCGGAGGAGTATGCCGAGAAGGCGATGCCCGTGAGGATGGCCACATCGGTGTAGCGATCCACAACACAGTCGAGGAAATCCCCCAGAGCTGAGGTCTTTTTGTAGCGCCGGGCCAGGTGGCCGTCGAGGAGATCGAGGATGCCGTTGAGGATGGTAAAGAGAGAAGCGAGTGCCAGCCCGAGGATTCCGCCCCACCACCACGCCACTCCGGCGAGGAGGCCGGGAATGAGTGATAAAAAGGTGATAAAGTTGGGCGACGTGTCACTGAGGGCAGTGTCGAGGGGGGAGAGCAACTTCTCTTTGAGAGGGCGAAGGAGATGGAGCATATATTATCCCAGTCGTGAAATGGCCGCGGCAAACACGAACATCAGCATGAACATGCCCAGGATCCAGCCAAAAATCTGGTCTTTAATCCGGAGAATCTCCGTGGTTTCGGTGTTTTTACGGTCGAGGGCGCCCAGTCTGCGAGTGTCCCGTACCAGACGATACATCATCAGCGTGGAAAAAATAAGAAAGATGACCAGCAGCAGCAGGGAAAAAACCGTGACCATCCAGGGGCGGGCGCCATGATAGGTGGAGAAGGGGAAAAACCGGGTGATAAAATCAGCCATGGCGCACCTTCCCCACGGGATAGGAGAGGATCCGGTAATAATCATGGATGATGATGATCACCGTGGCAATAATCAGGAGCGTGATGGTCACGTCCACATAATAATCCAGGTAGAGGGAGGCGAGGGTGAAGAAGGTGAATCCCCCCAGGATCTCCGAGGCGAAGCTCTGAAAATTGGTGACGGCGCCTGTCCGTTTGACGAAAATGACGCGCCCCAGGGCGTTGACTCCGCCCAGGGCAATGAAAATGAGCACCAGGCTCCATGGAGCATAGCCGTAGTAGGCGGCTCCCAGCATCCCCGTGAGGAAGAGGAGCATGTCGGAGACGGCGTCGAGGAACTCACCGAAGACCGAGGAGCAGTTGAAGTAGCGGGCCACTTTGCCGTCGATGGCATCGACGATCCCCGAGTAGGTGATGACACCGGTGCCCAGGAGGATGTTGTGGGCGGCGAAGGCGTAGATGGCCAGCGGGAGCACCAGAATCCTCGTGGATGTGAGGACGTTTGCAGGGTTGATCAAAGAAACAGGCTTTTCTGGCTTCATGTTCAAAGACTCCATCCCTCACCGGGATACAGGATGGTAACACATTGCCCGGCCTTGTCACCGGCAATCTCCCGAAGACGGAGCGGTGCCTCGTCCCGTGGCTGTTTTGAGACGGTGATGGCACCCCAGTGGATGGGGATGATGGTCTTTGCCCCCAGGAGAGTGAAAATTTCCCAGGCGGTCTCGGGATCAATGTGGACGTTCTTTTTGTGGTGACGCTTGTTGTAGAAGGCCACCTCCCGCATACCCCCCACGGGCAGCAGCGCCACATCAATGGAGAACCGGGAGGCGATCTCCTCAAAGGGGCTCAGGGAACCGAAGTCCACGTCACCGGCCACGAGGATGTTTTTTCCTCCCAGGGTGTAGATATAGGATGCGACGCCCGTGTCCTGCCAGGGGAAGAAGCGTCCCCTGACATGATTGACCGGCACCGAGGTAATGGTAACACCGGCGACCTCCACATGCTCCCAGGTCTGCAGCGTGCTGACCGTGGAAAAGCCCTTCTTCTCAAGAAAGGGGGCGCACCCCGGGGGGACAAAGAAGGGCGTGTTTTTGTCCATCCTCCTGAGGGTTGGCATGTTCATGTGGTCCGTGTGGGCGTGGCTGATGGTCACTCCCGCCAGGGGGGGCAGGGCGTCGAGGGCCATTCCCGCGGGCAGTTTGCGTTTCACCACCATGATGCGGTCAGCAAAGAGGGGATCCGTGAGGAAGTGTGCGTCGCCCATGGACAAAAGGACCGTTGAGTGGCCGATGTAAGTGATTCGTGGGGAAACTGACATGGGCGGCCTACAGTTCATCCTGGGTGAAGGTGAGGGTCGTGGCGATGGTATCGGTACGCCACAGGAGCATGGCCAGCCGGTCCATGCCCAGCGCGATCCCTGCGGTGGCGGGAATCCCCTCGGCCAGTGAGTTGAGGAATTTCTCGTCCAGGGGATAGAGGGGTTTCCCCGTAGCCTGGCGCTGCACCAGGTCCTCAAGGGATCGTTCACGCTGCTGAACGTGGTCTGTGAGCTCCACAAAGCCGTTGGCCAGCTCCAGACCTCCGGCATACAGCTCGAAGCGATCC
>JAHJLU010000060.1 GCA_018821745.1 Myxococcota bacterium
CCAACGGGGATTACCCCTATTTTTTTGATAACGGGACGGAATACACACGTGAGGACGATGGATTTGCCCGACGGGAAAACAACTCCGTGCGACGAATCAGGCTGCTCTACGGTGCCTTCGCCACCCTGGGCGACATCCACTTCAGGGCCTATGCGCTGGGCAGCAAAAGCAGAAACGGGGTTCCCGGTCCCGGCTCTATCGTGACACGCAGTGCCTTCTATGAATATCAGCGCGGTTCCCTCATGCTCAAGGCGACGAAAAGTGCCCTGGTGTGGCGTGCTTCAGGGGGGGCCTGGGTGGAGGGACTGTGGGATCATTACGCGGATACCTTGGGCGAATTGGGGATCGGGGTCTCCGACGATACCAGCAGAATTTTCACCCGGGGCGCCATGGCCAGCTTTCAATACGGGCTGCAGCGACATCGTCTGACCCTCACTGCCCTCGGTCGCTTCGAGACGCTTCGCAGCGACAGGTTCATGGCTCCCCAAACCCAGGATGAGAACCGTGAGCAGTTACATTTTGGCACCCGATACCGGTTTGTTGCCAAACAGCTTTTTGTGCAGACCAGCGCCATGGCCCTCTGCCTCAGTGGGATGGATTGCTATCAGGCGCTAAGGGGGGGGATCCGCTATGCACCATGGCGTGGACTCAAATTACGGACCAACATCTCCTCGGCGGTGCGAGTGCCGACGTTCATGGAGATGTATGGCAATACGGGGGCGCTCAAGGGAAATCCAGCGCTCAAGCCCGAGAAATCCATTTCCGCGGATCTGGGTTATACGGCAAAGGGCAAAATGGGTTCGTTTCGCGGTTCCCTCTCGCAGACACTCTTCTTCAGAAGTGCGGACAACCTTATTCAATATATCCCCAACAGCCAGTTTATCGCCAGGGCAGAGAACATTGCAGAGGCCCGGATCATGGGGGCCGAGAATGCGGTCACTCTCATCCATCCCCGGGGTCGAATGAAAGTTGCCTATACCTATATGACCACAGAAAATATATCCGAGCTCTCCTACCAGAACGGACAGGAGCTGCCCGGGAGAAGCCGGCACGCGATCGTGACGGATCTTTCCACCCGATTTTCATATGGGGGCTGGGGATTCACGCCTTCATGGGAATTCACGGGCCTGATCGGCGGAAACTTTGATGCCTCGGGGCGCCGGCCCATGCCCCCGAGACTTTTTCATTCCTTGGCGCTCTTTATTACAACCCCTTATAAGGGTGTCAGTTTTCATCTGGCCTACCGAAATATCGGGAGTCCCCTGTACGAGATGGTGGAGCGAAGGCCACAACCGGCTACAGGCCCTGCCGAATATCCACAGGCCGTATCGAATTATCTCGGGTACCCCATTCCTGGCAGTACCTGGTTTTTTACCATTTCTTCATCGTTGTGAGGCATTATGCGAAAATTCATTCTTCTCTTTGTTCTGGTACTTCTCCCCTTCCCCGGCTGTGATGACAGCACAGAGTCAAAAAACAACGTCAACAACGCCAACAACGTCAATAATTCGAGTAATTCCAATAACACGAATAACATCAATAATGTAAATAACGTCAACAACACGAACAATATCAACAACAGCAACAATATTACCTGCGAAGAGGTATATCCGGTGACCGAGGGCACCCGGGTGGCACTTTTCACCACAGACTACACCAGCGGCTCCCTGTCAGTGGTCTCCATGGATGGGTCCTCGGTAAAGGTCGATTCCGATGCTGCGCTGGTTCACTCCGACGCACTCGGTCGTTCCTTCGATACGGAACTCTATGTAATCAGCCGCCTGGGTGGCGACAATATCGCCCGCTTTAATCCCCAGACCTGGAGCGTGGCCACGCAGTTCTCCACAGGCCCGGGGACCAACCCCCAGGATTTTGCCATGGTGTCCCAATGCAAGGGGTATATTTCTCTGTATGCAGATGACCAGCTGCTGATAGTTGATCCTTCTGTTGGCGCAGCGGAGCCAATTCTTGGCGCCATCAATCTCTTTGAATACTCGGATGAGGATGGGTCTCCCGAGGCTTCTTTCATGACGCTGGACGACGGAATTTTGATGGTGGCCATTCAGAACCTGGTCAACTACGCTCCCCAGGGGAACGGTCGGATAATCCTCGTGGACACAGCAACCGATGCGGTCTCAGGGGTCATCGCGCTCAACACCCCCAATCCCTTCACCACCCTTGTCCGTGTTCCCC
>JAHJLU010000699.1 GCA_018821745.1 Myxococcota bacterium
AGCTCTGGGTTTATGCTCTTGGGGGTATCGCCCTCACGTCGCTGGTGGCGGGCATCTATCTTCTCTCTGTGGATTCAAGCCTCACCTGTGACTCGGGATACAACGAGCAGTGCCGTGAGCAGTATGCCACTGCATCCGCAGGATATGCTTTTACGCTCACCGGCCTCGCCGTGGGTGGACTTGCTGGATATTTGTTCTACACTGTGTATATGAACGATGGAGAACCCAAAGTCGCGGTCACCCCCACCGTCTCTGGCAATGCCAAAGGGCTCATGCTCTCCATCCGGTTTTAAGTGAAGCGATTATGCTGAAATTACTGTCCTTCTCATTATTATTTGCGCTGAACGTCTCCCTGTTGAGCGGGTGCACCGAGCCAAATCCCGACTACGATCCCGATTTTGTTCCCCCCTGCAAACTGGGATCTGTCCAGTGCAGCGACGACCTCAGTTCCATCATGGCCTGCCAGGTAACCGAAGATGACACCCGTGAATTTATCACTACCAGAACCTGCTGGGAGAGCACCCTTTGCTCCGATGGCTTCTGTGGTTCCGATGCTGCTGACACCTGCTCGGTCAACGCCGAGTGCGATGCAGGACTCACCTGTACCGCCCTGCCCATGTCCCGTAACGATCTGGGCACTTTTTGTATTACCTCGCCCAACCCCCTGGGACTGGAAGGCGGGAAGGCTTGCTCCAACGCATCCCAGTGCATCAGCGGGTACTGTTTCCGGAGCACATGTTTCACTCCGTGCAACGATATTAATGACTGCCCTTTCGACTCCGAATGCGTGGAACTGAATGTTACCATTGACGGCATTCAGGGTAAAATCAATGGATGTGCAATCCCTGCTGACTAAGGAGGGTTACGCTGAGGCTGAATTATTGAAGTTGACTTGTAGAAAGTCTCAAAATCAGCTATAAATGCCCCATGTCTCCGTTCTTCTCGCCCACAGAAAGAGCCAACGAACTTCGTCCGGTCATTAAAGATCTTGTGTGGGAAATCTGGGCACATCACTGGCCGGAGACGAGCATCAGGGAAAAATATATCTCTGCGCTGGTGCGAAGCAGCTCAACCCTCTTCACCTTCATCTGGCGGAGCTGGCCTAACTCAGAAGACATCCTCAACGATGTTGAAAAGGCGTTGCTTTTCGCCATAAAAGCCCACGCCTCGCAATCCCCCCGCAAGACCGGTGAACCCTATGTGATGCACCCCATCAATGTGGCCAGCTCCTGCGCCGAGAATGGCCTGGACAGCACCGGAATCATTGCGGCCCTCCTTCATGATATCCTGGAAGATACGGACACATCCCGGGATGAGCTCACCCAGATGTTCGGACTCGACGTCTCGGAGATTGTCGAGGGGTTGTCCAAGGTCAAGTCCAAAGACAAGGCGATGATTGACCGGGACAAGGTCCTCACCTTCCTGAAAATTCTCGGCCCAGACAAGTCCGACAACCTCCTGCGCACCATCCTCATCAAGATCCTTGACCGAAGAGACAACATGAAGACAATCGACGTCTTCAGGGATGAGAAGCAACGTCGATATGGCCAGGAGACTATCTACATCTACTCCTCGCTGGCCAATATTCTCGGCATGCGACTGATCGCCTCGGAGCTCGTCTCAAAATCCATCAAGCCCTTTTTTCCCGATCAGTTTGACGCGGTGCACAAGCGGTGCGACCTGCGGCAGAAATCCTATATTACCGAGGCCGCCTTCCTGCAGGACACTATCCGGAAGGCCGTGGCAGATCGCATCAGCGTTAAATTTCTTCATTTTTACCCAACCCTTACGGATTATCTGGACCGGGACAAAGAGCGACTCAAGATCACCTCGCCCCCGCTGAAACTCCGGCTGCGTGTGCCAACCATCATCGATATGTATACGGTGCTTGGTTATGTCCATACTGCTGGACTCTCCCCCAGTTCCCCCACCCACAAAAACTCCATGGAGGGGATCTCCGTTGTCTCCGAGAGCTGGAAAGATTATGTGGTAAGCCCCCTCGCCAATGGATACCGTGCCATCACCACCACCATCGTTTTCCACAAAGAGACATGGCTCCTCGAAATAGTCTCCCAGGAAACCGAGGGGATCGTGGACTGGGGAATCCTCTCCGATTTTAAAAATGAATCCCTCAGGCGCTTCTATTACACATCCCTCATGGCGTTTGTGAACAATATTTCAAATATTGAGAACATGCGCTACACGGATCTGCAGAGTATCACCTCATCGGCAGTAGCCGACATTCAGGTCCGCCTCGGTTCGGGATCCTTTATTCGGCTCCCCAAGGGATCCACGGTCATCGATCTCGCCTACCTGGTTGATTCCGATGTGGGCCTCTACTGCAATGGCGCCCTGGTCAACGGTCAGCACCAATCTGTTGAATATGTCCTCAGCCATGGAGAGGCCGTGGAGCTCCAGACCACCGATACACCCCGGGTTCGGCAGAGTTACTTCCAGATAATGAAATCACGGAAGGCCCTTGCCAATTATCAGGAGACCGTGCGGGCCTATTACAACAGGATCGCTTATGAGACCGGCAAGAAGCTCCTCTTTGAATTTGTCAGCCTCTACAAAGTCCCCGATGTTGTCTTCCAGGAGAACGAAGAGACGCAACTGATTTGCTCTCCCGAGGAGATCATCGATGTGGGACTGTGCCGGGTCAGTGTGACACAGGTCCTGGAATCCCACGGTATTGTCGTCCCCACGGAAGGATTTTTCGCACAGCGCTCCATTGTCCTTCCCCGTGTAGTCGACGATCTCCACAACCTCATGTACGCCTACCCTGATTGCTGTAATATCTTCCCCCTGGTCGACGAAGACGTGGTCATGCAGCACGTCCCGGAAAACCATCAGAGCATCGGCGTTATTCACCTCCACAATAAATCCTGCCCCAACCTCGACATGAACCGGACCATTATCCCCGTGAGGTGGCAAATCAAGCTGCCCAGTGAAGTGCCCCTCAGGATTGCGGTCGAAGACAGCATCGGGCTCGCGGGTAAAATTACCGGGATCGTCGCCAAAAACCACTTGAACATTCTCTCTCTTAGTGCAGACTCCAGAGCCGGTGATCCCCACCGATATGTGAACCTCACCCTGGAATTACGTCAGGACGACAACTGGAAAATCGACGAGAATCGTTTCATCAACTGCCTCAGAATGTTACGAAAACTTAAAGAAGTGAGACGAATCGACACCTCCATGGAGTAGACAGTGACCATTCAAATACATGAAATCCTCTCGGGCAAAAAAATTGACCTGGTCCCTCGTGACGCCGGACGTATGGGCATTTATGTGTGCGGTGTCACCGTTTATGATCGGTGTCATATCGGCCACCTGCGCTCGGTAATCTCCTTTGACGCCATTGTACGCTATCTTGAGTATGCAGGGTACGACGTCAC
>JAHJLU010000061.1 GCA_018821745.1 Myxococcota bacterium
AGTTCCCTGTGAAATTATTTCCTGGTGCCATAAAAGGGCGAAGTCCACAGATACGCGCCTGGCTCTATTCTGTCAATCAAGACAGACCACAGCATGACGACAACGACTATCCCCTATAACCATCTCCCGTCCGGCACAGTCCTTTGTGACGGCCAATATGTTCTCAAGGACTTACTGGCAGTGGGGGGGATGGGGGCTGTGTACCGCGGTGTAAAGAAGAACATGGGTGGTTTTGCCCTCACGGTTGCCATTAAGGAGTTGCTCCCGCACCTCTCGGAAAAGCATCACCTCCTGGACCTTTTTTTCTCCGAGGCGAAACTCCATGCCAATCTTTGTCATTCAAATATTGTACGGGTGGTGGATCTTTTTGAGGACAGGGGAAGGTACTACATAGTCCTCGAGTGGGTCGAGGGGATGGACCTCAGGAACGCCATAAAGAAGATGGTCGCCAGCCACCGATCTCTACCCGTGGATGTTGCCATCTATATTTTTCATGAACTGCTTCAGGCGCTGAATTACGCCCATCATCTTCAGATACGGTCCAAACATATCAGGGGGATCATCCACAGGGACATCAGCCCCTCCAATATCCTCCTCTCTACTTCGGGCGAGGTGAAATTGACGGATTTCGGGATCTCACAGGCGGGGGCCCGCCTGAAAAATTTCAAAAAAGTACCGGGAAAAAAAGGCTACATGCCACCGGAACAGGTAGAGGGAGAGATCGGGGAGGCCCGATCCGATATTTACTCCCTCTGTGTGTGCATGTTCGAGTCACTCACCCTTATCAACCCCATCGGATTCACTTCGTCAACGGGTCGACTGCTCAATATCCGGCAGGTACGCAGTGATATTCCCTCTCTCCTTGAGGAGATCATTGAGGGTGGTATGTCGTCGCAGGTGGGCAACCGTCCCGATTCCGACACACTCCTCAAGCAGTTTCGCCTGGTCATGGCACAGGAAGCTATGGCTATCACCCCGTTTTTATTGTCAGATTTTTTATACAGCCTATGACACAACCTGGTTTCGACCAGCCTGTTTTGCGCGGTAAAGGTTGGCGTCAGCGAGTTTAATGAGTTCATCGGAGCTCATGGAGCCAGGGGGGCAAAAAGAAAACACGCCCAGGCTGATGGTGACGGTCACCTGGTTGCCCTCTGCCTCGAGGGGGGTATCACACACGACTCTTCTGGCCCGCTCCGCGAACTCCACCGCGCCTTTGGCATCGGTGACGGGGAGGAGCACGGAAAACTCTTCTCCGCCGTAGCGGGCAAAAATTTCGTTTTTCCGGACCGTAGACTGGATTCGGCGGGCGACCTCCCGCAGGACGAGATCTCCTATGAGGTGACCATAGGTGTCATTGAATTTTTTAAAGTGATCGATATCGATCATGACCAGGGAGAGGGGCTCATTGCCGCGCTTTGACCGTTCGATTTCCCGCTCCATGAAATCAAGCAGATAGCGTTTATTGTAGGCCTCGGTGAGGGCATCGATGATGGTGAGACGATAGACATCGTCGTGATAGTTGGCTTCGATATCAGCACCCGTGAGGAACTTGAGCAGCACTGTGCCGATACGGATGATGTCACCATTTTGTAAAAGAGGCTGCCGCCGGATGGGTTTGTCGTTGATATAGGTGCCGTTGGTGGAGCCCAGGTCTCGGATGGTAAAGGTCCCGTCAATATTGTCGATCTGGGCATGGCGCCGACTGACGCTGTCCACATTGAGGTGCAAGGGTACATCGGGGTGGCGACCGATGACCAGGCTTGAAGATTCTTTGATGGAGATACGTTTCCCAAGTCCCGCCTCGGGGGGGTACATGATCACGAGAAACCCCTCCTTGCCATGATTGACAGGGGCGGGCATGTTTTTGATTTTTGTTACTTTGGTCTGAAATTCATCTTCCAGATCTTCCATGGGAGGAGATTTTGATTCGGATCCTTCAGGTAAAATGAACCTGGTGGGCTTGGGGGCCCGTTTACTCCGTTTCAAATCATTTTCATCAGGGCTGTTCATAATGTCCAATGTATCTGTATAAAATTGGTTATGCTTTCTTTACTATCTGCTCCCAACTATTAGTATAAAGGCTTACTGTTTCCTTGTCCATATTGGGATAGAAGGTTCTAGCAATTTTCCCTTTTTTCTTCAACTGATCTTTTGAAGGAATTATTCCCATCCCCAAAGCCGCCATGGCGCCAGCTCCCAGGGCAGTGGTCTCGATGTTTTCGGGCCTGAGGATAATTGTCTGCAGAATATCTGACTGAAATTGCATAAGAATATTATTCGCCGCAGCACCCCCGTCCACCTTGAGAACCTTGAGGTTGAGACCACTCTCCTGCTCCATGAGGCGAAATATCGCATGGTTCTGCAGGGCAATTCCCTCGAGAATGGCCCGGGCCATATGCTCAACCGTGGTATCCCGGGTGATCCCCCAAAAGAGCCCCCGTGCTTCTGGGCGCCAATAGGGTGCTCCGAGCCCTGACAGCGCCGGGACGAAGAACAGCCCGCCGGAGTCGTCCACTTTTTGTGCAAAAGCCTCTATATCCGAGGCTTTTTCAATAATTCTCATGCCATCACGGAACCACTGGACCGCCGCACCGGCGATGAAAGCTGACCCTTCGAGAGCGTAGCAGACCTCACTGCCAATGGTCCAGGCGATGGTGCTGAGAAGCCCCCCATCGCTTTTGGCGAGTTTTTCACCGGTGTTGAGCATGAGAAAAGCGCCAGTGCCGTAGGTACACTTGGCCTCCCCCGGGGCAAAGGCGCTCTGCCCGAAGAGGGCGGCATGTTGATCTCCCAGTATGCCGTGGATGGGAATGCCATCGGGCAAAAAAGGAACGTCACGGGTCACTCCAAAATGCGAGTTGGACGGTTTGAGGTCGGGGAGAACCGCACGGGGGATTCCCAGGGGTTCGAGCAGCTCGTCGGAGAAACTCAGGGTAGAGATATCCATGAGCAGGGTGCGGGAGGCGTTGGTGTGATCCGTAGCGTGTACCGTCCCCCCCGTGAGTTGGAACAGCAACCATGAGTCCACTGTACCGAAGGCAAGATCACCATTTTTTGCCCGTGGGTGGAGATCGTAGGTGTCCAGAAGCCATTTGAGCTTGGTCCCGGAGAAATAGGGATCCAGAAGGAGCCCCGTTTTTTCGTGGTAGAGAGAGGAGAGCCCATTGTCCCTGAGGGTTTTACAGATGGACTCTGTACGACGGCATTGCCATACAATAGCCGGTGCTACGGGCATGCCCGAAGACCGATCCCACAAGACCGTTGTCTCCCGTTGGTTTGTAATACCAATCACCGCTATGTTTTTTGGATCGATGATTCCAACCCTCAGCGCCTCCTCGATGGAGGAGAGAGTTGAATCCCAGATCTGGACCGCGTCCTGCTCCATCCATCCTTTGTGGGGATAGGTGGCGGGAAACTCAGTGTATCCCCGGGCGACAACTGTCAGAGAGTCATCAATGACGAGGACCGTAGTCCCTGTGGTACCCTGGTCTATAGAGAGAATGAGGCGCTTTTCCATGTGTGAACCCCCGGTGATCAGATTTTTTCGAGAATGGTTCTGAGATCCGATGACGCCTGCATTAACCCCATCATCTCCAGGTTATTTGCGATCTGTGCGAGATCATTTTTAATGTCTTGTGAGTCAGGGTTTGTGGCCTGGGCGATGAGCAGCTCTGTCTCGAGGTTCCCCAACTGGGTCGTCAGATCTTCGATGATCTGCTGCTGTTTGGAGATGGTCTTCTGGGTCTCGCTGCTATCCGAGGGGGACTCATGGGAACTCTGGGGGAGGCCGGTCTTGAGCGACTGAATCTCCGTGTGGAGGGTGAGAATTTCGTAGTCCTTCTCGTGAATTTTCTGTTCCATTGTGTCGAGTATCGAGGCAATGGAGCCACCGAGGGACTCAATCTCCCGCCCGCTGGCGTGGGCACGGTCCTCTTCAAGGAGGAGCGAATCCTCCAGTTGATCCACCGTTGACTCCAGGTTGTCAAGATGCTCGAAGAGGGCCGGCTTGGATTGGGACAGGGTAGTGACGAAGTGATGAAGCCGGCTGTTTTCGGAGCCCAATATCTGCAACTGGTTGTCAATGCTGGCACAACGACTCTTTTCGGACATAAGCGCTTCTGAATTTTTCGAAGCGACAGTCTCCATGCGGGTAATCTCCGCCTCCAGCTCGGTGATACGACTTTTCAGTGTGGCCTCTTCGGAGGAGGGATGATCGTGTGCTGCCTGGGCCATTGACAGTGCTTCGAGGAGATCTTCCTCCAGCCTGACCAGTTTATCTTCCAGGTTTTTCCGTTCGTCTTCGTTGAGTGCCAGAGTCAGTTCAAGGCGCTGTCTGAGGGAGTCGGACTCGAGCAGCTCCGTCTTCAGATTTTCAATGAGCGCTTTTTGTCGCAGATCTTCTTCGGAGACAAAATGGGCATCACCCGCGGAGAGTGGAATGGCCTGTCTGATCTGCTCCTGGGTGAAGGCATCTTCTATGAGGGATCGAATGGAGGAAACCTCGCTGTGGATTTCGGAATGGTCCACAGGCTTCTCCACCTCGACTGAGGTGGCAATTCTTGCCTCAAGGGCCTCAATATTCTGTTCTAAAAGTCCAATGGTCTCGTGGAGTTCTTCGATTTCGGCGAGGAGTGTACCGTTGGTATCACCCAGAGCGTCGACCTCCTGCGCAGAGACCATGCTCTCCATTTCACGTTTGAGAACAGAGAGTTCATAGACCGTGGCGTCGAACCGACCTCTGGTCTCTTCCATCTCGTCATTCACGTTGGCCAGATGAGAAGAGAGGCGCTGGGTCTCCTCTTCCAGGTTGTCCGCACGGGTATCGCTCTCCCTTTTTTGCACAACGAGGGAGGCCAACTCTTTACCATGATTGATATCACGGGTCTTCAGCACCTTCTCGAGGCCCACCACCTTTGTCTTGAGTTTTACCCTGTCCAGCTCCATGTCGAGGGTGGACTGCCGGAACTTATGGTTCTCGTGGAGGAGCCGTTCCATTTTTTCCTGGAGCCGTTCGTAATCCCTGGCGCCCTGGTCCAACAGATATTTGAGGTTGGAGATCTGGGCTTCCTTGTTGTTTATCTCCTCCTGCTCCTGGACAAGGGAGGCGTTGAGTACTTCAAGCTTTCTGATCTCGAGGATATACCGATCTTCCTTTTCCAGCAGTTTCCCCATCTCGTCGCGGGTAGACAGGAGCTGCATCTCCAGCCTGCTGTCCTGGGAGAGAGTCTCCTCCTGCCTGGAGTAGGCCACCTTCTTGTGACTGCGGAACTCTTCCTCAAGGGCCTCCTTCTGTTCTTTGACCAGCGCCAGGCTGGCTGTGGTTTCCTGGAGTTTTTTCTCCAGCTCCTTCTCCCGATCAATCAGATAGGGGGCCATCTCCGTGTCCAGGGAAGCAGAGAGTTCATGTAATTTGTCGGCCAACAGCCCGATGAACTTCTTAGTCCCGGAGATTCGGGAGCGAACGCCCTCTATCTCCTTGATGCGGGAGGTTGATCCGTTGACAGATGGAACCGGTTGCACAGGAACAGTGTGCTCCCTGGTGAGCCGCTCCTTGAGGAGGAGGGATTTTTCCTTGTAGAACTCTTTTTGTGACCACAGCCGATCCCGTATGGAGGAAAGGCTGATAATCTCCTGTTCTAATTGAAATTTTTCCTGATTCCAGAAATGCATCCACTCATTGATGTTGAAATCGACCATGAAGAGTTCTCCACCTGCGGCCCTGGTAAGAGGGTAGTAGGGCTGCGACCCTGACAATATATCCCCTGTTGCAAATATGGGCAATTTTTATTGAAAACAGGCTTACTGGGCCACCAGGATGAGGGCTTCCCGGGGACCGAGTGTCATATCGAGGACGCCATTGGAACCGGCGGTATAGGTGACTCCTTCGGTTCCTTCGCAGATGTGAGTACCGCAAAACACGTTACGCACGGTGGTCCCCTGTGCAAAACTGGTGGGCATGGCTGCTCCGCCGCTTGAATGAGTGCTGGAGGTATAGGTGTCGGAAGTGTTGATTACCACCAGAACCTTCTCGCTCTGGTAAACCCGCTCAAAGGCGAGAATGCCCCGGTCAGGGTTGGCATTTCCGTCGCTGTTGTCACCACGGACGTTACTGACCCACCGGATGGCAACGCCGCCGCGTCTCAGGGCAGGATACTGCTTTCGCAGGGCGATGAGGGTTTTGGTGGTGAGGAAGGTGTCGTTGGTGGTGTTGAAGGGGGAGAACTGCTGTCCATCGGTGGTGGAAGGCATGTTGGCCTTCACCCACATATCTTCGCGGTTCTGGGGGTCATTTCCGCCGTTGAATTCCTGCTCGGTCCCATAGTAGATGCAGGGGATCCCGTCCCAGGTCAACAGATAGACCAGGGCGGAGTGAAGGGCCGCGGTGCTGGGTTTGTCGAAGAGGAAACGGGAGACGTCATGGTTGTCCATGAAGTTGACCAGCATGGAATTAGGGGGAATGAGGGAGCCGTTATCGTCCAGGGGCCCGTTGGTGTTGCCTGTGGTGGCATAGGGAGCGTGGCCGTTCTCTCCGTTAAGGCGATCCGTGAGGAGGCTCTCCACGTTGCTCGTGGCCTCCTGGTTTTTGAACACGTTGTCAAACACACGGAATTTCTGGGAGAAGTAGAATACTCCGTCGAACATGCCCCCGCCCGTGTAGGAGGCCAGGAGCCAATCGAGCCCCGAGAAGGCCTCTCCAAAGATAAAGAAGTTGGGTTTTCCCAGCTCGTTGACGGCGTAGTCACGGATGGCGCTGTTGAACTCTGCCCAGAACTCGTACTCCACGTGTTTGACCGTGTCGATGCGGAAGCCGTCAAAGTCGGCGACGCGGATCCAGTATTTGAAAACCTCAATAAGCGCTGCCCTGACCTCGGGTTTCTCCGTGGCGATATCTTTGAGACCGCCGGGGAAGTCACCATAGACCTCCTGCTCCCGGATGTAGTTGTAGCAGTCGGTGCCGTAGGTATTTGGACCTCCGGTGAGCCCTCGATCATCGCATGATTCCTGCTCCCGGCCCCACACGGTGACTCTGCCGCGGCGATGATACCAGCTGTCGTTGTGGAACATGGAGGGTTGGGGCGGCATACGGTTGATCTCGGGCATATCGACCCAGATGATGGAGGCAGGGCCCGACTCGCCCAGTGATGTCCAGCCCTGTATGCCTCGGGATTCGTAGTCGGGATCCCACTCGGTGATACGGGTGAGGGGCGAGGTGGAACCGCCACCCATGAGGGTGTCGTCGGGCTGGCCATTGCCATTGATGTCGTAATAAAAGAGCTGGCCGATGTGGTTGGTGACCACGTCGAGGATCACCTTGATATCCCGGCGGTGGCACTGGTCCACCAGTCGGCGGAGATCCGTCAGTGAGCCGAAATGGGGGTTCACCTCCAGGAAGTCCTGGGTCCAGTATCCGTGGTAGGAGCCAAACCCTGCGTCGGATTCCACATTTTTCACCACGGGGCTGATCCACAGGGTGGTGACGCCCAGGGACTCAATATAGTCGAGTTTGTCAATGATGCCCTGCCAGTCACCGCCGTGGTATTTGGCCATGGCCGTGGGGTCAACATTGAAGTTGTTGTTTTTGTCGCCATCATAGAAGCGGTCCACCAGGATCTGGTAAATGATCTCATCACGCCAGTCGCCCACGTTGGCCTTGGTGATAAAACTCCGATCCATGATGGATTCCGGGTCTTTGGCGGTGCAACCGAGAAGAAATATAAGTAAAACCAGCAGTTTTTTCATGAGAACCTCTGCCTGAACTATTGATAGGTTGAAGAGTTAAACCACCACTCTGCCTGAATGCCCACAAAGTGTTCCACCTGACGGACCCGGCGGTAATCATGCTGATTGTACCACAGGCGTGCGTCTTCGTTGGGTTTTGCCATGGTATAGACGAGCCGCACGGCGGGCCTGGAGTAGGTGTTTGTGCCGGCAATCCAGGTGGGGATGAAGGAAAACTTCCACACCGAGGGGTGGATAGCCGTCTGGCTCTCGGGGTGGAGGCCCGAGCGCTCCGTGGACTGGTAGGAGAGCTCCGCCGCCAGGGCAACGTTGTCCCCCAGGATTTCGGGGATCCACAGGTGGGGCCGCACTGCCGCCACGATCTCGTAACCGTCGTCCCAGTCGTAGGAGAGGCCGTCGGCATCGGTGAATTTGCGATAGTAGGCGCCGAACATAACCCCGAATCTTTTGGGGATGAGGTAGTTGCCGCTCAGGGCGATGACCAGGTCCCGGGCGCTTGTCACGCTGTAACTGGTGTCCAGATCCTGGCTGTAGCCGATGCCCTGGGGCTGGGAGAACTCCCCGTAGGCGCCGATGCCCTGGCCGTAGCGGACAAAGAGGTTAATGAATGATTTTGGGGCGAAGTTCCACAGGCCCACCTGGAGGCCGGCCACCACGCCCGTCTCAGAGGGGAGCTGGATCTGCTCCTCGGGCTCACCCAGGGCGTTGTAGGTGCCCGAGGGGAGAGAATGGAACTCTCCGTAGCCCTTCACCTTGAAGCCGATGGAGTCGGGGAGCTGCTTCCAGTATTCCAGTTTGAAGCTGGCGATGTTGCGCTGGCGGTTGAGGGTTGGGATGGTCTGAGAGCCCACAAAGGGAGTGGCGACGGTCGCCTCCTGGTACTGATAGGGACCCAGGACGCGGTTGGTGCCGATGTGGAGGCCTGCTCTGATGGGCTTTACGTCGTACCAGATGCCCGCCCCCAGGGTGTTGAGATTGTCCAGCGGCCAGTAATCCAGGAGATAGATGTCGTCGCCGCGGTACATGCGGGAGCCTACCCAGAATGAGAAGCCCTTGAGGCTCTCCTGGGAGAACTCCAGATAGAGGTTGCGGATGGCCATGGAGGTGGTCCACTCCCCGTTATAGTGGAAGAGGGAGTCACTGAGGGCCAGGGTGGCGACCGTCTTGGTTTTGACCCCCATGTAGGGCTTGAAAAGATAGTACAGATCAAGCTCCACATAGGTGGACTCCTCAAGGCGGGGACCATGGGCGGTAATATTTACGGGATATATAGGCTCTCCGTCCATGTTGGTGCCCAGGTTCACCCGCCCGTAGCTGCCGAACCCGAAGGTCCCGAAGGGCGTAAAGGTTTTACTCTTTACGGGTACTGAGGGTGTGATTTCCGCGGCGACATTCTTTGTCTCCGAAGAGGGGGCCTGAGTATTTGCGGCGGGGGCTGCGGACACGGGTTTGGGAGCCGCTGCCGTTACCGTGGGGACCCCGGCGGGTTTTGCCGTGGCGACTGCTGTGCCGTCCGTGGTCTGTCCCCACAGGGCCAGGGACAGCGAAAACATGAGGGAAAAGAGCGTCATGGGTACCTCGTATCCCGATCTCGGCCAGGGTAGGAAGGGGTCGGGGGAGTCTTGGGTTCGATGGGTGAACTTCGCAAATGAGGGTAGGACATTCGTCTTCCCGGGTCAACCCAATTTGCCCGAAAAGACCAAGAGGTATACGATATGTCCATATTTATGCACCGGAAAAAATGGCGGGGCTGGATCACAGGGGATCTGCTGATAGATCGCAAATGG